>NZ_JBAJII010000002.1 GCF_036867195.1 Arthrobacter sp. Soc17.1.1.1 | reverse complement strand
CAGGGGAAGGGGCCGGGGCGTTGTCAGGGTCGGTGGTGTGGTTCATGGGGCTCCGCTGCTCTTAGACGGGGGTGATGAAGGTGCCGGCGAGGTTCTGCAGTTGGTAGATCCATTGCATCCAGAGGCCGGTGAGCATCATGACGCCGACGAGGATCAGCACGATGCCGCCGGCGATGTTGAAGGTCCGGATGTGTCGGCGGACGAAGCTCAGCGCGGTGCTCACCCAGTTGATGCCCATGGCGACCAGGATGAAGGGGATACCCAGTCCCATGCAGTAGACGAATCCCAGCAGGGCCCCGCGCCAGGCTCCGCCGGTGGTGGTGCTCAGGGCCAGGACGGCGCTGAGGGTGGGACCCATGCAGGGTGTCCATCCGAGCCCGAAGATGATGCCGAGCAGGGGCGCCCCGGCGAGACCTGTTTGCGGCCGGTAGCTGAGTTTCTTCGTTTGCTGGAAGAAGGAGAACTGGCCGACGAGGACGAGTCCCATGATGATGACGAACACGCCGAGGCCGCGGATGAGTAGGTCCTGCCAACGCAGCAGCCATCCTCCGATGACGCCGAACGCGGCCCCGTAGAGGGTGAAGACCAGGGCGAAACCGAGGATGAACAGGCCCACCCCAGCGACGACGCGTCGACGGTTGCCTTTCCGGGTGGGATCGGTGAGGCCTGACACGTAGCCGAGGTACCCGGGCACCAGGGGCAGGATGCACGGCGAGAGGAAGGACACGATGCCGGCGATCAGGGCCAAAGGGATCGCGGCGATGAGAGCGCCGGATTGCACCGTTTCGGCGAAGTACCCGCCGATCGTCATGAACCGATAGCCGCTTCGATCAGGTCACGGAACTCCTCGAGCGTGGCAGGCCGAATCATGCGACCGTCGAGGAAGAATGTCGGAGTTCCCTCGACGTTGAGCGCCATCCCGTCGGCCTTGTCCGCGTTGACGCGGTCCATCGTGGCCGGGTCGGCGATCGCAGCGTCGTACGCGTTCATGTCCAGGCCCAGGTCCTCGGCGTAGCCGCGGAACACCGGGGAGCGGTCCTCGTTGGTGTGGCTCCACTCGGTCTGCGTCTCGTACATGCGTGCGTGCATGTCCTTGAACTTGCCCTGCTGGGCAGCTGCCTCGACCGCGGCTGCTGCGGTCTCTGAGTTCGGGTGTCCGGGCAGCGGGAAGTAGCGGGAGACCACGGTGAGGTTCTGCCCGTATTCCTCGGAGAGGTCCTCCACGACCGGGTACGCGGCGAGGCACGACTCGCACTCGAAGTCGAGGAACTCGACCAGCACGGCTTTCTCGTCCGGTGCCTGAGACAGCCGGTGGCTGTCCTCGCGTACGACCTCCACGTCGCTGGCCGACTCGCCTGGTGCCGCCTGCCCCTTGTTCTCGCTCACGGTGTTGATCAGGATCACCAGTCCAACGACCAGGGCGATCAGGGCCAGCAAGCCGATGGTGATGCGGTTGGGAAGGCTCAGACCTTTGCGTGCACTATCCGGGCTGGTCATCGAAGGACTCCTTGTGAAGGGGTGGCATATCCACCCTTAGCGGTGTGAGCTGAGCGACGCGTCCCCCTCGCGGCCGTCAACCCCGATGTTGTTCTACCTCTTGTAGAAATATTAGAGGGTCGGTGTGCTGCAGGGCCACGCGGGCTGGTGCGCGGACATCGATCACAGGCCGCCAGTCGTCGTCCTCGTCCTCGTCCTCGTCCTCGTCCTCGACAAGTTTGTTTTCCCAGGCTTTCTTGCCTTCGCGGGGAGGCGAAGAGGGCGATGATGGAAGTTGCGATGAGGTCCAGCCATGCCGCCCCGGTCGGCATGTGCAACCCAGCACCGAGGATGGGCCTGTGCTGTGGCGTTCTAGGTGAGGGCGGTGCCGGCGTGGATGGAACGGGGGCACCCACGCCGACACCAGTCAAAGGGCGATCACATCCTGTGAACCGCACGCGAACCAGAAACGGGTTGCTGAGTGTTCTAGACGTTGGTCGCGTAAGCAAGAGTTGGTCATCGTTGGGTTCGTAGGCCGTTGGCCTTTGTAGCGATCTTGATGGCAGTGCTCTCGCCGCAGGAGGTGTCATGTCATGACCTGAGACTGGCCCTGGCTGAGCTGAGAGGTGACATTCCAACGTGAGGAGAGCGCCGTGCGTATTTTGGCAGCTTCGCTTGTCAGGCCCGGGTCTTCTCCTCGTGCAAGGAGTCCGTATTCGAGGGCCAGGTTTCCGTCAGCTGCGGTGGTTGCTTTGATCCATACGCGTCGGCGCGCGGTGACAAGGGAGAGGATGAGCCCGGTAAGCGCGAGAGTAGAAAAGACTAGGGCGCCGATCTTGCCGGGATCGTAGGTGATGTCGAGAGCAACGAAGCGTTTCAGGCCATCGAAGGTAATTGACCCTCGTCCCTCGGGTAGGTCGTAGGTCTGCCCGGGCTCGAGCACGATGCCGCCTGCGTCGAGGTCGCGTCCGTTGAGTTGTGTGAGGTTCGTGGTGTCCAGCTGATACACCGATCGGGGTGTTCCCTCGTCCAGACCGAGGTTGCCGTAGTAGGAGTTGAGGTTCAGTCGCGGGTTGAAGGGGTCCGGGTCTGAACCGAAAGCGAGCCCATTGTCGTCGACCATGGCCGTGGGCAGGAAGAACCCGACAAACCCCAGCTGGTCGGGCTTCGCGTCGGGGGCCTTGATCACGATTGTTGATGTGTAGGCGGAGTCCGTCGGTTGAGATGGGACAGGGCCGGAGAAGGAAATGTCGCCTTCGCCGTCACGAATCTCGACGACTGGGGCGTATCCATTGCCGATGAGGTAGACGTTGGTGCCATCGAGGCCGATGGGTGCGTTTACTTTCAGGGTCGTTTCCTGGGCTGGTTCTTCCGGGCTCGCTTGTACGGTCATTTGCGCGGTGAAGTCCAGCGGTTGGCCGTAGGTGTCTTGCTCGTCGCGGTTGAAGCTCACATCGAAGTCCTCGAGGGTCAATGCGAACGGCGCGAGGTTGTCGGGATTGAAGTTTGTCCCTGGGGAGAAAGAGTCGTAGCCGATGAGCGAGTTGGTGAAGCCTTCTCCTTCGACGATGAGTTTCTGTCCGCGGTAACCAAACATGCCTCCGACGGCGACGGATACAAGTACTCCGATGAGTGCAGTGTGGAACAGGAGGTTGCCTGCTTCCTTTGCAAATCCTCGCTCACCACCTACGGATGGTGTGGCCGTGTCGGCGTCGCGTACCTCCACTCGGTAGCCCAGCTTGCGCAGGACTACAGATGCTTCCTTGATCGCAGTACCTGGGTCGAGGGCAGGTGTCCCGGCGGCATTTTTACTGACAACGAGAGTCCCGTTCTGCGGGAGTCGCGAGAGTCGTCGAGGGGTGCGTGGCGGCGCGGATCGTAACGCCTTTAGATGAGCTTTGGTGCGGGGAAGGACGCATCCGACAAGAGATGTGAAGAGCAGGAGGTAGATTGCTGAGAACCAGACGGAGGAAAAGACGTCAAACATCTGGAGCCGATCAAGCCAGGGCCCTGTGTCGGGGTTGTCCTTGAGGTACTGGGTGACAACGGCAGGGTTGGCGGGACGTTGCGGGAACAACGAGCCAGGAACGGATGCCACGGACAGGAGCAACAGCAGCTGCAGGGCCGTTCTCATGCTGGTCAGTTGTCGCCACACCCAGCGAAGCATTTCGCCAGGGCTCAGGCGGGGAAGGGTGACGTCGGGTTCTTGATCCCGTGCGAGATCAGTTGGCATCGTCGGCCTCCGAACTGGTGTCCAGGCTGGGCGATGCGGCGGGGTCGCCCTCTGCGACGACATCGGCAATCAGCGTCTCCAACGTGCTTTCTTCTGCAACGCCAAGGATGCGCGCACTGACCCGTCCCTGTTTGTCCAGAACCAGCGTTGTGGGTACCGCTTGCGGTGGCACATAACTTGTCAGGCTCAGAAGGAGCTTCCCGTCGCGGTCGACGAAGCTGGGGTACGTGATGCCGAAGTTACGCTCGAATGCCTCAGCAGTGGGTTTTTCGTCCCGAACGTTGATGCCGTAAAACTTGACGCCTTCAGGTGCGAAGGAGGTGCTCAACTTCTGCAGTGTAGGTGCCTCGACTCGGCAGGGTGCGCAGGCCGCGTACCAGACGTTGAGGACAACGACGTCCCCTACCCACTGGCCGGACTCCACCGTTGTTCCGTCAAAGAGCTCACCACTTACCTGTACGGGTTCACCGCGGGAGTCGGGTGCGTACTCAGCGACCGAACCGTCGCCTGCAATGTAGTTCTTGTTGTCGCCGGCGTTTGCCTGGTCCGCTAAGGAACTGTTTTGTGCTGAGCATCCCGTGACGAACATGGCGAGGACCGCCAAGCAAGCCAAACGGGCCGGTAGGCGTGTATGAGTCCGTCGATTGAGCGGCATTCCTTGCCTACGAGGCAGCTCCGACGTTGTCGTCGATTCGGCGCCCAGGCTGTGACTTCTCTCAGTGGATGCACTCATGCATCGACCTCTTTCGATTGTGGTATTTGGCGGCGCAAAGCTCACCTAGGACGGCGTTAACGGGCAGGTGGAGGGTTGCGGCAGGATCTCCGATTCCTGAACTGAATGCGTTCAGAGCCAAACGTTCACAGCACATGTACGCCGGCAGCAGAGGGGTCCAAGGGAATGAGCAGGCCATCGAGGAGATGGTCCCGGGCCCTGTTCGACGGTGATCGTTCGCAACCTGGAACGTGACTGAGCGTGGCTATTGCCGTGGAGGTGTAGCGAGGAGTTTCTTGGGATCTGACGAGAGGCGAGAGGGGATGAGGATCGATCCTGCCCCCAGAGCCGGGCAAGCCTCTCGAACGTGCCCGGTTTTAGATGCGGCTGATAGACAGGTGCAGCAGTGAGACGCTACTGCTATGCGCAGGACCCGGTATCGCTGCCAGTATGGTGCTCATTTTGCTGCGTCCCGTGAGGAAAACCATAGTGCGTAGGCATCGGAAACTGATGAGGCTGACCGCAATCAGTACCAAGGAGCACAATGCGGTCGCGGTTAGGTGCCCATCGGAACAGACAGTTGCACATACGTCCTGGAGGGCGGTGCCCTGCTGAAGGTCGGATTCGACACCAGGTGGCAGCGCCCGGCTCACTGCGGTAGCTGTCGGAGAACTTGTCGTAGTAGATACCTGATGTTCGACCGCGGTCTCAGGAGCCGTCTGCGCGTAAGCGTTACTACCCGCCAGCGCCGGTCCGAACCACAGATGCGAGAGCATGATGCCGAGGAACAACACCACGACCCGCAGGGGCAACAAGCCCGACGGTGTAGCAGCAGGAGAGTTCAAAAGCATCATCTGCTGCATGACTCACCAACGTTCCTGTCGACCTGATCGTTTCATCCGTGTCCTATTCCTATCGTACCGACGACGTGTGAACGCTCTGACACTGAGCAGTTCGCTATCGGTCCGTCACAACCGAGTTCGTCGGGCCCCTTCGCGCGGCATGGTTTCACCCGAGACCCTCCAGAGTGATGGACAACTTGGGAGGGAGCAGGCGTTATGTCAGGAGTCCGGGGGGCGACGCCCTCTTTAGGGTTCAGTACTTCCTGTATAGTACAGCGCATGCTGACCAATGAACGACATCTGGACGTGATGAATAGACTCGGCCGCGCGATGGCCGATCCGACCCGGTCCCGTCTCCTCATGACCCTGCTCGACCATCCCGCGTATCCGGCGGACCTTTCCCGTGAACTGGGACTCACCCGGTCGAATGTCTCCAATCACCTTGCGTGCCTCCGGGATTGCGGCATCGTGACCGCCCACGCCGAGGGCCGACAGACCCTCTACCAGGTCGCCGACCCACACCTCGCCAAGGTCCTCACTTCCCTGGTTGAGGTCAGCCTCGCCGTCAACGAGGGAGCACCGTGCCTGGATGCAGCATGCACGGTGCCTGGTTGCCAGGAAACACCGGTGATCGCATGATCCTGTCATCAATTCTTCCTGCCATCGGCCTGTTCTTCCTCACCAACATCGATGACATCATCGTCCTCGCCCTGTTCTTCGCACGGGGAGCGGGACAACGAGGAACGACAGCCCGCATCCTCGGCGGACAGTACCTTGGTTTCCTTGGAATCCTTGGCGCTGCGGTACTCGTCTCTCTCGGCGCAGGCGCCTTCCTCCCCGAGGAGGCCATCCCGTACTTTGGCCTCATACCCCTCCTGCTGGGTCTTCGAGTTGCATGGCAGGTATGGCGCAACCGAGACGATGACGATGATGATGACGATGCGAAAATTGCCGGCAAGAAGGTCAGTGTCTTGACTGTCGCTGCCGTGACCTTCGCCAACGGGGGTGACAATATCGGGGTCTATGTCCCGGTGTTCCTGAACGTCGGGCCGACCGCCGTCGTCGCCTACTGCGCGGTCTTCCTCGCCCTCGTGGTCGTCCTCGTGTGGCTCGCCAAGTTCGTGGCCACACGACGCCCTATCGCGGAAGCCCTCGAACGCTGGGAGCACATCCTGTTCCCCGTCGTCCTCATCGCTCTTGGCCTGTTCATCCTCATCAGCGGTGGAGCATTCGGCCTGTGACGACATGCACCCTCAGCCATCTGACGGGCGCCGTGCCTTCCCCCAAATCCTCCACTTCAGGCCAGGCGGCAATAACGGAGAATCGTCATGAGTGAGGACAAGCGTCCTGCGCCCCGTGCGTTGGGAGCACGCAACAAGGCCCGTCTGTGGATGCTGGTTGGGTCTTTAGCCCTGGTCGGTTCCGACCTCGCCGTGAAGGCGATCGTCGAGCTACAGCTGAGTAGAGGCCAGACGATTGAGGGCGGACTCGTGGACCTGCGGCTCCATTTCAACCAGGGTGTCGCTTTCAGCTTCGGGGCCGATCTTCCACCGGTCGTCATCCTTCTCGGCACGGCAATACTGATACTCGGTCTGTCATGGTTCCTCCTATCGACGGCCGGAACGTTGGGCCGGCTCGGTTTGGTAGGTGGGGCAATGGTTCTTGGGGGTGCGCTGGGAAACTTCCTCGACCGGCTAGCGGGCGATGGTGTCGTTGACTACCTTCATGTGGGGTGGTTTGCGACCTTCAACCTGGCTGACGTTTTCATCACTGTCGGTGCCGCTTTGCTGATCCTTGCCACTCTTCTCACCGGAAGCGGCTCGAAGCCTCCCATCTCCTCGCCTCCGTGATGCCGGAGAACGAACAAGGGACTCGACTTCAGTCCTGTGTACCTTCTTGCTGCACCTTGAGGTGCAGCAAGAAGGTAGCGTTCCGATGAGAAGGAACGGCGCCTACGCGAATAGGAACAGATAAGCGCGGTGGCGAGGGCAGTAACGCTCAACTGCCCTCACAGACACCCCACCGCCGCGGATGAGTTGAATTGCTCTTATTCCGCAACAGACCCCGGCGGGAAGGCGGGACACGGAACTGCTCAGGGCAGGGCGAAGGAAGGGTTCCAGCCAGCTCCCGAGCAGTACATCCGGCTAAACCCCTGAGTAGCTGTGCAGTCCCGAGAAGTAGACGTTCACGATCGTGAAGTTGAAGACGATGCAGAGGTACCCGACGATCGACAGCCACGCTGCGCGGGTGCCCGTCCAGCCGCGCGTCGCGCGGGCGTGGAGGTACCCGGCGTAGACGGTCCAGATGACGAAGGTCCAGACCTCCTTGGTGTCCCAGCCCCAGTAACGGCCCCAGGCCTGCTCGGCCCAGATGGCGCCGGCCATGAGGGTGAAGGTCCAGCCGACGAAGGCGATTGCGTTGAGGCGGTAGGACAGGTTCTCCAGGCTCAGGGCTGACGGCACGAGGCGCAGGAACCGGGCGGTGTCGGCCTTGCCGGCGAGGAGCTTGGCTTCGCGGGAGGTCTGCAGGAGCTGCAGGACGGACATGGAGAACGTGATGGTGAAGAGCGCCGATGACGCGACGGCGATGGAGACGTGCACGATCAGCCAGTAGCTCTGCAGGGCCGGGATCAGGCGGGCGACCGGCGTCGGGAAACCCACGGTGGCGGCGCAGAGCATGATCACCACGAGCCCCACCACGAAGGAACCGACGAACCGCAGATCCTTGCGGGTGAGCGTGATGAGGAAGATGGCGGCGACGAGGAAGGCACCCGTGGTGCAGAACTCGTACATGTTGCCCCAAGGGACACGATGCGCGGCGATCGCCCGGGTGAGGACGGCGGCGCCGTGGACGACGGCGGCCAGGACGGTCAGCGAGACGGCGATGCGCGCCGAGCGGCGCCGGGGCCCCGACCCGTAGTCCATCGAGGCGTCCGCTGTCACCGGCGACCCTGCCGCTGCCGCGATCGAACTCCCGCCTCGTGCGCCCACGCCCGCGAGTGACCGGGCCGGCGTCGCCTGCTCGTCCGCGAGCCGTGTCTCGAGGCTGCCGATCGTGGAGCTCGACTTCACGAGGTCGAGCACGAAGAAGAGCAGGGCCACCACGTAGGCGATGGAGGCCAGCAGCATGAGGAGCTCACTGATCTGCCCGAGTTCGGCATTGACTGGTTGTGGCATCAGATGTCCTTTGCGTTGTGGTGCACGGAGCCGGATGCCGGCTGCGGGCTGCCGGCCTCGAGCACCCTATTCGTGCTGAGGTCAGGGGAAGGGGCCGGGGCGTTGTCAGGGTCGGTGGTGTGGTTCATGGGGCTCCGCTGCTCTTAGACGGGGGTGATGAAGGTGCCGGCGAGGTTCTGCAGTTGGTAGATCCATTGCATCCAGAGGCCGGTGAGCATCATGACGCCGACGAGGATCAGCACGATGCCGCCGGCGATGTTGAAGGTCCGGATGTGTCGGCGGACGAAGCTCAGCGCGGTGCTCACCCAGTTGATGCCCATGGCGACCAGGATGAAGGGGATACCCAGTCCCATGCAGTAGACGAATCCCAGCAGGGCCCCGCGCCAGGCTCCGCCGGTGGTGGTGCTCAGGGCCAGGACGGCGCTGAGGGTGGGACCCATGCAGGGTGTCCATCCGAGCCCGAAGATGATGCCGAGCAGGGGCGCCCCGGCGAGACCTGTTTGCGGCCGGTAGCTGAGTTTCTTCGTTTGCTGGAAGAAGGAGAACTGGCCGACGAGGACGAGTCCCATGATGATGACGAACACGCCGAGGCCGCGGATGAGTAGGTCCTGCCAACGCAGCAGCCATCCTCCGATGACGCCGAACGCGGCCCCGTAGAGGGTGAAGACCAGGGCGAAACCGAGGATGAACAGGCCCACCCCAGCGACGACGCGTCGACGGTTGCCTTTCCGGGTGGGATCGGTGAGGCCTGACACGTAGCCGAGGTACCCGGGCACCAGGGGCAGGATGCACGGCGAGAGGAAGGACACGATGCCGGCGATCAGGGCCAAAGGGATCGCGGCGATGAGAGCGCCGGATTGCACCGTTTCGGCGAAGTACCCGCCGATCGTCATGAACCGATAGCCGCTTCGATCAGGTCACGAAACTCCTCAAGCGTGGCCGGCCGGATCTCGTAGGCGCGGTCACGTAGGTTCGTATATCTACCCAGCTGTACGACTGTCCTTGTGGCCACCGCAGTCGTTCCAGCATTGAAATACGTTGGCACGCTCAGATTCCTACGCATTATCAATCGTCATCATCATCGTCATCATCGTCTTCGACGAGTTCACCTTCCCAGGCCTCTTTGCCTTCGTGGAGGGCGAAGAGGGCGATAATGAAGCCCGCGACGGGGTCCAGCCACGCCGCCCCGGTCAGCATGTACAGCCCGACACCAAGGAGGGTTGAGACGCTGAGCAGGACGCAGATGCGCGTCTCGGCTGCGTCGGCAAGGATCAGGTTGTCTCCGAGCTTCCTGCCCACTTTCGTTTTCATCGCCGCGAGGACCGGCATGATGATCAGTGACAGGACCAGCAGGACGATGGCGATCGGCGAGGACTCCGGGGCCTCTCCTTCGATGAGACTGCGAATCCCCTCGTACGTTACGTAAGCGGCAAGGATGAAGAAGGTCACGGCGACGGCCTTGAGCGTCAGACGCTCCTTGCGCTCATCGGTCTCACCGTGACGCAGCCTGGCGGCCAGGCGAAGACCGACCAGGACGGCGGCGATTGATTCGATACCGGAGTCGATACCGAAACCGACGACCGAGACGAGGCCGGCCATCAGGCCGACGGTGATGGCTACCGCCCCTTCAACCACGTTGTAGGCAACCGTGAACTGCGCCAAGCGCAGTCCTCTGCGCGTCAGTCGTTCCACCTCAACCGGGGAAAGAGATGTCTGGGTGGTCATGGTCGCTCCTCATGCGTGAACGGGTGATCTGGTGTGTGATCCGAAAATGATGATCGGCCAGAGGCGATGATATCGTATGGGAACGGTAGTAACGGTATCTTCGATGAGGGATGTGAGCAGGATGTCCGAGATGTATGCAGGGGATGGCCTCGAACCGGCGGTAGCCCTCTTTCGCTCGCTGGGTGACCCCACCCGGCTGGCGATTCTTCGCACCCTTGCCTCGGGAGAGGCCCGTGTAGGGACCTTGGTCGGGGAACTGGGATTGGCCCAGTCCACCGTGTCAGCGCATATCGCCTGCCTCAAGGACTGCGGCCTGGTTGTTGGCCGCATCGAGGGACGGAAGGTGCTGTACTCCTTGGCCCAGCCCGAACTGATGGACATGCTCGCGCAGGCAGAGGTGCTTCTAGCAGTTACCGGTAATGCGGTGGATTTGTGTTCCACCTATGGGTCCGCGCAAGCCGCTGCCACCTCGCGTACCACCCAGGACTCCGTCGCGTGAGCGAGTCCTCACCGGATACCAACAATGCCAAGGACGCTAGGGGCGCTGAGGGCACTGAAACCGCTACGGGAACTGATGCAGCCGTCCGCGGCGTGCAACGCTCCAAACGCCGTCCGCTCACCATTCTCGTAGGGGCCCTCCTCCTCGCCGGCATCGACCTCGGCATCAAAGCCGGCATGGAAGCACTGCTGATGGACGGCAGAGCGATCGACGCCGGACTGGTGAACCTGCGCCTGTTCTACAACATGGGTGTGGCTTTCAGCCTCGGAACAAACCTGCCTCCGCTTGTGGTCATCGCGTTCACCGGGGCAATCATCGCCGGGCTCATGTGGTTCCTCATGGGAGCCGCCAACAGCTTCTCCCGCACCGGCCGCATCGGCGGGACGCTTCTTCTCGGCGGGGCCCTGGGCAACTTCTTTGATCGAACCGCCGGCAATGGTGTCGTCGACTACCTGCACTCAGGCTGGTTCCCGACGTTCAACCTCGCCGATGTGTTCGTGACCACCGGCACAGGGCTCATCATTATCGGCGCGCTCATCACCAGACCCGACTCAGCCGATTCCACCAGCCCCCACTGAGCCAGGCCGCGCAGCAGCCTTCAAGCTGAGGAATCAGCTGCCCGGTTCAGGGGATGCCGTTGCTGATGGCACGCTTCCAGCTTCAGGTGTCGCGTAGTCGATGAGCTGCCAGCTTCCGTCGACATACCGGGCAGTGATGCTGTGGGATGTGTCAGGGATGGATTCGCTCGATCCCAGCCAACCCTCACCTGAGTAATAAAAGATTTCTGCCTGCGTCGTAGTGATGTCCGCGGAGTAGATGCCGTTCGTGTCGGGTTGGAAGTCCGTGGTGAACGCCGTCAATGTCGTTCCGCCACCAGAGACCCAACCAAGCTGGTAAATCTGCTTCATCGAGGTTTCGGCCTGCACACAGAACGTACAGCCGGGGTTGCTGACCTCGTTCAATGGGGCCAGGTCATTGGCCAGGTACGAATACGACAGCAGTTCCAGCCAATGTTCCATGAACGCCTTCAGTCCTGCCTTGGACTCCGCCCGAGCTTCTTCGGGCAGTTCCGGCACCGCCAGGTTCGCGGCCCGGTTCGTCGGCGAAGCCGGCGTGGGGGCTACAGAGGGAGTCGGAGGTGAACTCGGACCCGACCTCGTGGGCGGCGCTGTAGGTGACTCAGTGGTATCAGACGGGGACGCGCCGTCCGTCGACGGCTCTGCTGTTGCCCCTCGAGTCGTCCCGCCGTTTGGCATCGGGTCGGACTGGCACCCGGCGAGCATCATGCTCGCGCCAATCCACGCGGCGCTCAGAAGGAGCGCGGCTACTCGTCGGGAGTCTGTCGTCATTGTCCTTCTTCTCTGAGCATCATCGGATGCCGGTCACCTCACGGCGTGCAGGCTCTGCTGATATTCGACGCAGACAACTAATCAGACTGCCGAAGACACAGGGTGAAGACGTCCTAGAAAAGGGCAGGAGCCGTGGGATCGGTACCACTGAGTAGAGGCCTGATGATTGGCTCGTTCCATCCGTGCTCGAGGAGTGCCGTGCGGAGCTCGACGGATTGGGCGCGGAACTGGGCGCGGCCGACGCCTCGCCAGCGGAAGGTTGAAGCGTTGGCGTGCCGACCCTTTTGGGACCGGTCGAGCATGTTCAACGCCTGCGTACCGGGCAGCAGGTGCGTATCTGTCCCGGTGCTGACATGCACGCACAGTGGGACGTCGCAGACATGCATGAGCGCAATACCGGGGTGCAGGGCTTCTCCGGTGATGCTTTCGTAGGCGTAGCGTTGCGGCCGCAGGGCGCGTTGCGCGCCGTCCCTGGTAACCCAGAATCGTCCGTAGCCGTCGTCTGCGACGGCGCCGGTCCAGATCCAGCAGTCCTGTGGCCGCGGGCCTTTGACGACTTTCTCCCAGAACCGGTCAGCCTCTCCCCTGTGCTGCCTCATCGCCGACTACCTCTGCCAGAACGTCATCGGACGCGCGCCGGCCGCCGGACGATCGGCCGGCGACCTTCCATCCGGATCACACCGGCGATGATGAGGGCACCTGCAGCAGCGATCATTAGCTGTCCCCACCATGGCGCGCCGGCTGCGGTGGCGACGAACCACGACGAGAAGAACCACAAGCCGACAGCCAACGCTCCAGCGACCTGGTTGCGGACCCGCGGCGGAATGGGCAGCAGCAGCAGGGGAAGTCGGATGAGTGCGCGGACGAACCGGTAGCTGTACCGGATGCTCGAGGTGAGCAGCCAGCGGATGATTCTGGTCATCATGTTCTCCTGGTCGCTGGCGGGTCTTGCCGGTTGAGTTCGGCTTCGATGGCTTCAAGTCGCGTGGCTCGGTATGGGTGGCTTCGAACCAGGAGCAGCAGACCCCGGCCCCACACGCGTTCTGGTGCTTCTCGATCCCACACTTCGAACAGATCGCGAGCACTCAACAGATTGCCGTGCTGGCGCCCAGCGAAACGATCCGCTCGCAACTCGTTCGTTCGACTGTTTGCTAAGTAGATGAGGCCTAGTGCGCCTGCGACGATGAGACTGACAGCGAAGATGGCCAGGCCGGGGGCGTATCCGGCACCGAAGTTCTCCCCGATCGGGCCCACGACCACTCCCCCGAGTGCTAGGAGTACTGCGAAACCCATTCCTGCGAGGAACTGACGGGTATTCCTCTTCCACCATGCCTCGTCGGCGAAGTGGCCCACCTCGTGTAACAGCAAGAACCGAAGGAGGTCGGACGGCAGTTCGCGCAGGGCGGCCTCGGTGACCTTAATCATTGGCACTCCCCGGATCACCTTGTACTCGGCGTTCGCCCGGGGTGCGCCCGGCTTATCTATTGGTGCGGCAAAGGTGACCGCCGGTGTTGGAAGACCTGCCTGTTCCGCGGCTCGCTCAACGATGGCGCGGGCTTCCTGTAAGAGGTCATCGCCGGCTCGTCGGTCGTGTGGCGTTGTCACGCGGAAGCAGCCCGATCCAGCGCCCGGTACAGGGTTGTGCGATCGATGTTCAAGCGTCGGGCGACTTCGGCCTTCGGTACGCGCGCCTCGATCAGAGTTCGGGCCTCGAGCAGCTGGTCGTCAGTAAGCTTGCGGGATCGGCCCTGGTAAGCGCCGCGTTCCTTCGCCGCCCTGATGCCGTCGGCTTGCCGTTCCCTGGTGATTGCTCGCTCCAGCTGCGCAAAGGACGCCATGATGTTCAGCTGGAACTCTGCGAACGGATCCGCGCCGCCAGGGGTGAACGTAACCCGTTCGGCGATGAACTCCACAGTCACACCCTTCGCGGTCAACTCCCCCACTATCTGGTTGAGGTCGATGACCGATCGCGCCAACCTGTCCATGGATGACACAACGACGGTGTCACCGTGGCGGGCGTATCCGATCATCTCTGCGAGAGCGGCCCGGCCGGATCGTTGCGCCCCAGATTGCTTCTCCTCGAACAGTCGATCGACATTGCCGAGGCTGGTTAGCTGACGGGCAAGATTCTGGTCAACGCTCGACACGCGGGCATACCCAATCCGCTGCCCAAAGTGTTGCGTCATGTCTAGACTCTCGCACAGAAGTGTCGCGAAAACCAGAAAAGGACCCTAACGCCACACTGTGGATCGCAGCGATAAGTGGCGTGGTTCTTGCAGCGTTCGGTGGCCCACCAGCGCCGGTGTGCCGCTCAGTTAGTCAGGGCAGGGATGATCGCGCCGGAGAACACCTGCCAGGCTAGGGCGGTCTTGGCGATGAGGCTGAGGATTATGTACGCGCGTTCGCCGTACAGGTAGTCACGCCAGGGACCGACCTGCCGGTACTGGAGCAGCTGGTTGATGGCGAAAATGTTGAAGAACAGGAACAGCGAGATGATGATCCCGTAGACGAAGGCGGGCGGTTCCGCCGCGCTCGTAGATCCGATGGACAGGAAGTAGATCAAAATGGCGATCCAGGGCACGATCCCCGCCAGTGATCCGAGGATGAAGGGTAAGAAATTGCCGCTACCGGGCCTCTCATACTTCTCTTGAAGGGCGCCGAAGCCGATCATCGCCGCATTGACGGCGAACAGGCAGATGAGGGCTGCGATGTCGGTGATTCCGGTGGTTTGCGCGATGAGCCAGATCATCACGGACGAGCTTAGCGAGTACTCGACCCAGCGGAAGTAGTTGTGTTGGACCCTCAGGCCGGCTTCGTAGCGCGGAAAGAATGCCGGTGAGGCAACCGCGAAGTGGAAGAGGGCGGACAGTGCCACGAACACCACGACGCCGGCGCCCACGTTGACCGCGAAGAGTTCCACGCGCTCGGGCGGGAGCGGGAATCCGGGCGGTCCTGCCAGGTAGTCCGCGGTGACGGGAAACGTGACCTGGTTGTCGAGCATCGCCAGGATGATCGTGAAGATCACGGCCTGCAGGAGGTGCAGCGAGCCGGCTACGACGTTGATGCGTCGCAGTCGACGGAAGCTATGAGGGCTCACATCGCTCACGTCAGCCGGACTGATGTCTGAGTTTGAGCGGGCTGCACGGGTCATGGCACTCCTGATAAGAGCGAACCTAAATCGTCCGGGGCCATCAAGCTAACATTGACCATTCAGTGTGCCTAGGAATGCTTCGTCTCTCAGCAATTAGTCTTTCAGCAGTTCTGTTGCTCTAGGCCCAGGTCCAGGTCCAGGTCCAGGTCCAGGTCCAGGTCCAACCGCAGCATCGCATCGGATCGACCGCCCACCTCCGGCCAGTTGCAGCATGCTCCCGGTGGTCGCCAGGGCGAGTGGTTCATCTGAGTCCTCCAGTAAGAGAGCGTGGCGAAGAGCGGTTCCTCTCCAGCGTCGTCAAGGCAGTCGGCACAGCAGGACGCGAACGTCGTCGATAGAACCCTTCCCATAATGGGTGAACTGTGCTTCACTTGTCAGTACATGGAGGGGAGTATCCCCTGTCCGTTCGTCGTCACTACGAGGATCCCAGCATCCTCCGGCGGACAGGGCCGATTCCGCTCGGCCGGGAGAGACCTCCAGTTGGTTCAACAACTAACTGGAAGGTGCTTATTCATGGACGTCCCGTTGTGGGTCTGGTTCGCCGTCATCGGCTTCATCCTGATTATGCTCGTCGTCGATCTCGTTGCCCACCGTAAAGCCCATGTGATCAGCGTCCGTGAGGCCGCGGCCTGGTCGGCTGTTTGGGTGTTCTTCGGCGTCGCGTTCGGCGCCATCGTGTGGCGGTTCTGGGGGGCCGAGTTCGGTCAGCAGTACTTCGCCGGCTACCTCATCGAGAAGTCCCTGGCCGTGGACAACGTCTTCGTCTGGGCCATCATCTTTACGTTCTTCGCCGTCCCCCGCGAGTACCAGCACCGGGTCCTGTTCTTCGGGGTCCTCGGCGCCCTGGTCTTCCGGGCGATCTTCATCGCCGCCGGATCCGCGATCATCGCCAGCGCCGGCTGGGTCCTCTACCTGTTCGCCGCGTTCCTGCTCTTCACCGGGTACCGGATGCTCATCCAGCGTAACGAACACATCGACCCCTCAAAATCCCGTGCCCTGAAACTCTTCCGCCGCTACGTGCCCATGACCGATGCCTTCCATGGCCAGCGGTTCCTCATCCGCAAGAACGGGATCCTGCTCGCCACCCCGCTTCTAGCGGTCCTGGTCCTGGTCGAAGTCACCGACATCGTTTTCGCCGTGGACTCCATTCCTGCGATCTTCGCCGTCACCGACGAGGTGTTCCTCGTCTTCACCGCCAACGCCTTCGCGATCCTGGGTCTGCGCGCCATGTACTTCCTCCTGGCCGACCTCATCCACCGCTTCGTGTACCTCAAGATCGGACTCGCGATCGTCCTGATCTGGGTGGGCATCAAGATGGCCCTGAAGATCGACCTCTACTACATCCCCACCACGATCTCCCTCGCCGTCATCACCACCATCCTCACCGTCTCCATCGCGGCCAGCCTCATCAAGACCCGCGGCCAGGGACGCCATGAACCACCTGCGCCCGCCGAAGCGCCCTTCCGCACCGCGGAACCCGAGGAACTGGCAGAACTCGAGCCCCTGTGGAAGCGAACCCGCCGGGAAACCACAGCCAAGGCCCCATCACCTGGCGCCTCGCGTGCCGCATCAGTCGATGCTGCGCCGGCACCTGACGCTGATCAGGATCCGGTGGACGATGCCGCACACAGCGGTGATCAAAGCACACCGGGTCGCTCCTCCAGCGGTGACCACTTCGACGCACCGCGCCACTAGCCACCGAGCTGTCGTCATCCCTCACTCGTAACAAAACCTGTCCAGGAAAGGAATCACAATGCCATCAGCGCCCACCAATCGACCCACCACACCAGTCGACCTGTACACCAGCCGCCGCACCGCCCGACGACACCCGTGGACGTTTCTCACCCAGCACGGGCATGTGTTGCTGGTCGTCGCGACGGACCCGCACCCCCTGGTCGAGAACATCGCCGCCACGGTCGGCATCAGCCCACGCAAGACACTGCAGATCCTGAAGGATCTGGAGGACACCGGGTACCTGTACCGGATGCGGGAGGGACGGCGCACCCGCTACACCATCGACCCACACAAGCACTTCCGCCACCCGGCGACCTCGCACAAGGAGATCGGTGCGCTCCTGGCGATCTTCACTCAATCGCCAGCCGATACACGCTATTAGGACCCCGGGCTACGACCAGAAGGAAACTCCTCATGAAACACCGCAGAACAGCCCTCCTCGGGTCCGGGCTCCTCCTTACAGGGGCGTTGCTGATCACCGGATGCGACGACACGCAAGTGCCGCAAGGACCGGGAGTCGAGGAGCAGGAAGACGCCGAAAACCAAGACGGCAGCCCCGACGGACAAGACGACGGACAAGACGACGGGCAGGACGAGGACAGTGACGAATAGCTCTGAGATCAGAAGCGGCGCAGTACCTCTGGCGCGCGCGAGGCCGACACCAGCAGAAGAGCAACCGTTAATGACGCCACCAGAGCAACGAGGTGCCCACGCCCATTCGTGGACTTTCCTGACGAACCACGGGCATGTCCTCATCGTGGTCGCTGGGGACCCGAGCGCCCTGGTCGATGACATAGCCGCACGGGTCGGGATCACCGGCAGGGCCACCTTGCACATCCTGAAGGACCTGGAGGACACGGGATACCTGCAGCGCATCAAGGAAGGACGGCGCACACGCTATGTCATCAACGCGCACCAGCACTTTCGCCACCCAGCGATCGCTCATCAGGAAGTCGACGCACTCCTATCGATCTTCGGATCAACCGCTACAACGACACGGAAGGACAGAACGTGAGAGCGCCCACCCGTACCCCCACCAGCATCAGGTCACTGCCGGCCGGTGTCCTGGCCCGACCTCACCGCAATGCCATGCATCGTCGGGAGATCCTTGTCTCCGAGGGGCAGGAAGCGGCGGACACGAGGATTGGAAAGAGGCCATGATCGACGGGGGCCGCCTGTTCCAGTCTGATCACCGATCACCAGAACGAGAATCAGGGCTGGGTGAAGCAGGCCAGGGCAACGCTGAGAGCATCGACGAGACTGTTGACACCGCTGCGGACGCCGCATTGCAGGTCATGGAACAGCGCATCAATGCTTTGGTTTCTACCGTCCCTACGCTCTTCCGCTACCCGCGCGGCGGTGGCGGACCATGATCATCGTTCTGACCGGAATCGACGGGGCGGGCAAGACGACGGCCGGGCAGATGCTCGCGCAGCAGCTTAGCGCGGCCGAGTATCCTGCGGTCTTCACCAAGAACAGTTCTGGGCGGCGGAGCATCACGGCCTGGTGTGGTAGGCGGAAAATCAAGCCCCCGGTGCGCCTGCTCGATACTGTCGAGACGAGTATCCGCTGCATTAACGTGCTCATCTCTCACCTGCGCGCCCGGCCAGGTAGCAGGGTCGTCATCATGGACCGATACCTGTACTGCCAGGCGGCATTGAGGCAAGCGAGGGGCCTGAAATCAGGCTGGTTCCTGCCCTTCCTGTCCAAGGCCCTGCCTACCCCCGACATCGTCTTCTACTTCGACGTGCCACCCGACATCGCCTACAGCAGGATCCGACGGCGGGCCGCGGACACCGAGACCCTCGAGCACCTCCACGCCTTCGACGAGGCCTACCGGGAGCTCGTAGAATTTCCGTCCTTCATCACCATCGACGCCAGCAACCCTGCCGGGCAACTCGTCGAGGCCATGCTGCAGGAACTCGGTGTGTGCGGTCTGGGGCTCCCCTCATGAGCACGCCCCGAAACGACGGCACAAGGGCCCCCATCAGGGCACCCCGCAGCCGATCGATGACAGGAAGCAACTTCGAGCTGATCGCATGGCTTTTCATGCGCTGGTCCGGCGCCCTCCTGGTCGTGCTGATCTTCGTGCACCTCTTCGTGAACCTCGTGCTCGGCGACGGGATCAACCAAATCGACTTCGCCTTCGTCGCCGGCAAATGGGCACACCCCTTCTGGCAATGGTTCGACCTGATCATGCTCTGGCTGGCCATGCTCCACGGCACCAACGGGCTTCGCGTCATCATCAACGACTACACCGACACCGCCCGGACACGCATGATGCTCAAAGCCGTGCTCTACACCTGCACCGCGGTCATCATCGCACTCGGTTCCCTGGTCATCTTCACCTTCGACCCCTGCCCCGTCGGAGCTTCCCCGAGCACGCTTCCCGCGCTGTGCTCGGCCGGACCACCCTAGAACTCTCACCGGCACAAGGTCTGGCCGTGCATGTCACGAAGCCGTAAACGATCACGGAAACCGCCGAAGGCAGCCGATCGGCAACCAAGTGACCGCTCGTGCCGCCAACACCGGTCGACTTCTCACCCAACTCGATGCTGAGGCCAACAACGACCGGTCCAATACACCTGTAAGGAGAAATCTGTCATGGCACTATCGGACGAAGAACGCTCCCGGTTCGAGGAGCTCGAACTGCGTTTCGCGATCGAGGATTCTGAGCGCGCCCCGCGCCTGCAACACCCAAATTTCCCGCACCCCCCACGACGTCGCAAAGCAGCGTTCATCATGATCGTCGTAGGGATGCTCACCGTGATCACCTCCATAGCACTGTCCGCCCCAGCTATAGGTGTCGCCGGTTTCGTCATCATGGTCGCCGGCGGCATCGTAGGAACACCACCGCCTCCACCAGAACAAAGGGACACATCACCGCCGGGTCCGACACGTCCGTCGGGTCCGCAGTCGAGTACGAAGCCCCTTTAAGAAGGTCGAGCTGGACGATACCTTCATGTCAGTACGCTGCCTGATCCGTCGCCGTCCGTACTGCTGGGAGCGACTCAGAACACAGGGTCCGACGCACGAACAGTAGACAGGCGAAACGCAGCACCTGCACTGCCACGGCCACGGCCTGGAGTGAGCTTGGCCGGCGGCCCTAGCCACAATAGGTGAAGTTTGCTTTACTTATTGTAATGGAGGGAAGCATCCCCATATCCAGTTCGTTGTCGCAACGAGAGTCCCTGCACTCTTCGGCGGACAGGACTGCATGCTGCGGCTGGGATAGACCTCCAGCGGGTGCAGTAATTGACTGGAAGTAGGCTCGCGTGAACAGTTCTGACCGCACATGGACCGCCGCCACCTCAAGGGCCCAGCACCCGCGTTCACCTTTACCTGGCCCTTGGAATCGAGCTCACAGTCATGCCTTGGTCGTAGCGCGGCGTGTAGGAGCCTTCCAAGCCCAGGTGAGAACAAGAGCTAAGTCTGCTGTAACGATCGGCGGTGTTGTAGTGCTCGGAATGACGTTGTGTGGGTGCTCGTTCACGAACCCAATTGGTACAGGGATGAAAGACTCCTCCAGTAACGGAGTGCACGAATCAAGCGGAAACGTCCGATTGCAGAACATTCTGATTGTTGGCGAGTCCGCCGAGGAGCCTGGGCGTGTTCTGGGCACCATCATCAACGATGGTAATAAGGACCTTATGCTCGAGATCACCGTGGCGGGAGAAGCCGAAAGGATGTTAGTCCGCGGCAGGAACTCGGTTCGTCTCGAGAGTGCGGGTCCGCTTATCTTTGAGCGAGCCGGCGCTGATGCAGGGTCAGTAGTGCCAATGACCGTCACTCACGCGGGCGGTTCCTTCACCGTACTGGTGCCTGTCCTTGATGACTCCCTACCGTACTACGCTCCCTATATGCCCTAACTCATCTGTCCTCAGACCTGTCGCACCCGCTGCGCTTCTACATCACTGCCTTTGGCAGGATTCTGGAGATCAACAGCGAGACCACGCGATATGCGTCCATCGCGTCTTCCACAACCCTTTCTGCACGGCAGACGACGCAGGGCGGGTTCCGGTGCACTGACGTTCGGCGATCGCGTCGACACACGCGTGACACCACACACGAGAGAGCGAAGCAGTTTGTGAACCAGGACCACCTGAAGAGGTCTACATATCGTTTTGTCCGGGATTCGGTCTATCAGCTTTTCCACCTGCGTTCGAAGCGGCCGCTCAGCAGGGAAGACGCCTCGGGCAGGATCACAGCTTTCGTGTACGGGGACATTCTGATCCTTGCTGCGCTTATCGCGTTGTACCCACAGGACCTACTCACCTTCAAAGCTCTGACCTACATCATCGGCACTGGCGCTTCAACCTTCATCGCACACGTGCTGGCCGAACACGTCGGAATCCGGGTAGCGGCACCCGACCAAGCAACCACGTCGCACCTCAAACGTGAGGCGTGGCATGCAGTACCGATAGCATCAGCCGCGGTCGGCCCCGCACTTCTCATGACCGCCGCACTGGTGGGCTGGATTGACCCGGAGTTTGCGCTGCAACTGGCAATCCTCATCACAGTCGTCCGACTGGGCAGCCTGGGATGGGTAGTAGCACATCTTCGAAGCGAACGGGTAGTTCCTCAGACCTTCATCCTGGGCTTGGCCCTGGCCGCACTATGCCTGGCAGCCGCCCTCCTCAAAGCTCTGGTCACCGGATAGTGGCGAAGCCATCGAAACTGCTGCGCACAGAGCCACGCGAAGGGCGTCCCTGTTGAGGCACCGAGGAATTCATTCATCCAGAGCCGCGGATCCAGATCTTTACGCTCATACGGAGCAATTCGCGGCCAGCGTCCGCGAACGACCATCTACGAGACACATGAGAACTGCAGCGCTTGAGACGGCGCGTCGTGTGCCATGGCTTGTGTTGGCAAGCTACGTTCCGTCACCCACATTCACGGCGCACTGTCCTTTCACTCACGATGACTAGGGCTTTCAGCGCGTCTTGAAAACCTGAAACTTTCTGGGATGGCACGAGAGCTCGTGCCGTGATTGCTCCATGACGCCTGCAAGCTGATCCGTCACTGTGTGTTGCGTCGATCTGGTTGGCGTGTGCTTTGGGGTGGGGCTAGAGGTGCCTGAGATAGCGCTCGGGTGAACTGAGGAAAGCTTGCCAACTCGTGACTAGTTCGAGGTCCTTCCACCGTTGAGGACGTAAACCCCAGCTGCCAACTTCGTAGATCCGGGCGCCGGGCAGGGCCGCCAGGAGGGGTGAGTGGGTGGAGAGAATCACCTGGGACTTCCCGGACGCGACGAGTTCTTTCAGCACGCCGAGCAAGGCCAGACAACCGGAGAACGACAGGGCGGATTCCGGCTCATCAAGGACCCAAAGACCTGAGCCTCGGAACCGGTCGACCACTAGCTCGAGGAACGACTCACCGTGGGACATCTCATGAAAAGGAACGTCCGGGCCGTTCGTGCTCGGATGTGACTCAAGGTACGTGAAGAACCCGTGCATGGTTTCCGCCCTCAGGAAGTACCCGCGACGGGTGGTGCCGGCGTTGCGGACCAGTTGAAGATGATCCGCTAGAACTGACTCTGTGGAACGCGTCCGGTGCTGTGCTCCGGTCGACCCTCCCTCGGGAGACAGCCCATAAGCCAACGCGATCGCCTCGATGATCGTGGACTTCCCGGATCCGTTCTCACCGACCAGGACGGTTGCTGGACCAAGATCGAGTCCGTGATCAAGGATCGTCGTCACCGGTGCCAAGGTCGCCGGCCAGGTCCGACGGTCAAGGGTATGGGCGGGGTGCTCGGTCAGTCTTCGGATTGGGAAACGATCGAAGGCCATTCGCTCAGTGTGTCAGCCACCGGGTACAACGTCCGGTCTAGGATCCGTCACCGGGATCCGCGATGGGATTGATTCAAGCCTCAGCGCCTGCGTAGTCGGCCCGGTTCCGGTACGGGTAGCTCGATAATCGTGCCGTAGTCCTGCTCCCACCCGTAGTCCACGCTCTTCACCTTCAAGGCCTCGGGGCTCGCCTCGACGATCTGCACGCTGATCGGCTCACTACGGTCCGCGATGGACAACGCCCACGTGTCGGCCAGATAGCTCAGGCCAATGCTTTCCAGGACGTAGGACGCATCGTATTCATCGACAGGCTCCCCGAGTTCGTACCCGAAGACGGTCACTGGCAGGAACGAGTCACCGTCAGGAACGAGATACCCAAGTAACTCCCCGTCGTCCTGCCGGTAGTACGCCGCCCACGCTTCAGGAATCATCCTCCGATCGTAGAGGGCCTACACAGGGTCCGCTGATCCATCCCCTGTGGAACGGTCCAGGAGCGTCCGCCTCGTGAGATCGGGTTTGCACCTGCCGCAGGGTCATGTGGTCTGCTCGAAGCACGTCCCGTTCCGCTCCGCTCCGAAAGGTCCGCCATGCACCCGTTTCAGGCCCCACCCCGACAGGTCCTGATCGGTGACGCTGCTGCGTTCGTCGGTATCACTCCCCGGGCGATCCGCCACTACCACCAGGTCGGATTGCTTCCCGAGCGGGAGCGGGGCGGCGACGGCCGCCGATACGGCTACGAGGAAATCATCCGGCTGCTCTGGATCCGACGCGTGGCCGACGCCGGGATCGCTCTCGACGATATCCGCGACGCCTTCGACGGCGCCGCACCGGGCGGTGGCGACGGCGAGGACGAGATGGCAGGCGTCCTCGCTCGACTGGAGGACACCCTCGCCGCTCAGGAGGCCGAGTTGCAGCGAAAGCGCGCCTCGGTGCAACGCATGCAGACGCTCGGCAGTCGACTGGGACTGCTCGACGGTATAGTTTCCGGCCGCCTCGAGGGCGCACCCGAGGGCTCGCTACGCCAGGACGACCTGGACGTCCTGCTGGTCACCGAACGGATCTTCGGTCCGCTCGGCGCCGCCGTCCAGGCCGGCCGCTTCCTCGCTCTGGCCGCCGATCCGGCCCTGCGGGCGGAGTCCGACCGGATCGACGCCGCCGAGGCGGCCCTGGACGACACTGTCGCCGTCGACGACCCACGCGTGGCGCAGGTGGCGGCCGAACGGCGCACTTTCGAAACCGCGCTGATGCGCGTCATCGAGGAGTCCGGCCAGGTGGAGAAGGAGAACGCACTCTTTGACGCCTGGGAAAAGCTGCACCCGCCCGAGGACGCCGACGCAGCGCCCGGCCCCAAGCCGCCAGAAGGCTCCCGCGTCAGGAGCGCGGCGGAAGTCATCCAGAGCATGCCCTACGACTTCTCCCCGGCCCGCCTCCGCTGCATGGAGTTAGCGGTGCAACTCGGAGCACCCGAGGCGCCGGAGCCGACGCCCTAGATGAGGCCCAAAGATGTCCGCATAGGGATCCTCGAGCGGAACGAGCCCCGAGGGGATCGGTTATCGACCGCAAGAAGGGCCGCGAGTACCTTGAGGGCATGAGTGAACGGGGCGAAGATGCTGGCGAGTAGGGATATCAGCGCAGGAGCAACCCGACCTGTTTCGATCGGTGATGAGGTCTTCGCTACCGGGAAACTCGTCAGCAGCGGCGGGATAGTGCGGCTTGGTGCGGTCGGTCGTGGCCTCTACGGCAAGTTCCTAGAAGATGCGGGGGACATCAGCGTTGGCACTGACCTTGACCCTGAGCTCGCCTCTGACACGCTGGTCACTGTACGAGGAATCTGGGCTGATGACACTATCCGGGACTCGCACGTCGTTGAACTCGTCGACCCCATCGAGATGCCCGAGCCCTTCGGTGACCAAATCGACTCGGACCTCGTCCCTGATGGCCGATTTACGAAGGAGGAGGTTGTGGCGCCAGCCGTCTTCGAGCTCACCCGAGGCTTGGGCCATGAAAAGCTGCTGTTCTACTCTGCTCACAAGCTCAGTGATGGATGGATCGGTGTGGCGTGCACAACGGATTCAGCTGCGGTCGAGAAGGCACTCGCGCGGGTTCTCGGCAATGCACTGGCTATCGTCGACGTCGAATGGACGGCGCAAGACCTCGAGATGATCGATGAATGGGTCATGGGAGATAAAGTCGGGGCCGACCTCCTCTCCTTCGGCCAGGGCATGAACTCAGCCGGCCAGTTCAGGTCATATGTGCTTGTCCGCGTCATCACTCCCGAGACGGCTTCGGCACTCGCTCCTGTCCACCCCGATGCACTCCTACTCACAAGCTGGATTCAGAAATCCTGACGAGCTCTCCGAATCACAGTTATCCGCTTGAGGATGGTCATCGGGCACTCTAACTCTTCGTCCGATAGTTTGGGAAGGTAACCAAAGGTGCGACGTAGGGGACCAATGCAGCCGAAGATGAAGAGCTTCGTGATGACCGGGACCATGGCACTTGCCTTAGCATTGTCGGCATCCGCATGCGGCAGTGGTGAGCCTGCTGCGGAAACCTCCACCTCGAGCACTCCAGTAGCGAGCGGCAGTATCCCGGGTACGCCTTCGGCGTCGCCCGACGCGACACAGCCCGAGAATCCTACAGCTGCTTCTTCGACGCAGGCACCCTCACCCAGCGCGGCAGCGACTACGCCTCCTGCTGCTCTGCCGTCTCTTGGGAAGCCACTGGCGTTCCTTGACCCCGCGGACTACACCAGCGGTGTGCTCCCAGCACCCTGGGCCGGCGGTGCTGGCTGGCGTGCCGGGCTCCTCGCCGAGGGATCGGAGATCACCAGCACTGTGGCCGCCTACACGGCGAAGGTGCCCGGTGGCGACCAGATTTTGGCCGTGACTAATGGAAGCGGTGACATCATCTATCAATCCCCCTCATTGGGCCTTGACCCCGAGCAACGCGCCGAACCCTCCCTCTACCGGGTCCTGCAGAACGGTAAGGAGTTCTTCGTCTGGTACCAGATCGGCGTGCCACTGGAGCCGGCCTCCCCCCAAGACGCAGGCAAACCAGTTGCCCAACTCATCGTCATAGATTCATCGGGTCGAGCAACCCCTGTTGAGGAGAACGTCACCGCGGTTCGGCCTGTCGCAGCCGGCGACGTGGACAGCGCCGTGGCCTTCACCGCCACCGATGGCAGCCTGGCCATGCATCAGGACCCGAAAGTGAACGCGCAGAACACCGACTATGTCCGGGTGTTGAACCCGGAGACCGCGACGCTCGAGCCGATCCCGGAGTTTGAAGGCCAGACTTGGCTGGCCAGGATCGACGGAGTCGACATCTTCCGCTCACCGAAGTCCACGGACCCGCAGGCCGGAGCGACGATCGGCACCCGCGACTGGTCGACGCCTTTTGCCGACCGACCCACCAATGGCTCCGTCTGGTTCGGTCCGACGTTCATGACCGTGCAGAAAGCCGATGACGCCTGCGAGTCCTTCGACCTGCACACCGGGGAGCCAATCGCCTTCCAAGGCGCCCTCAACGGCTGCGCCTTCGTTGGAGGGGACCTCCACAGCTACGACAGCGCCAGTAGCCCCAACGGGCAGCTCGTCCTCATGCGATGGAATGACAGTCAGAACGTCGAGTCGCGCTGGATCGTGAACCTCTCCACGGGAGAACAGCAGCAGATCGATCCTGCCTTCGACTTCCGTCCCTCCGTCATCTCCAACTCGGGCGATGTGTACGGGACCAGCTCCGACGGCCGAACCGGCTACCTGAAGTTCCCGGACCAGATGACACCCCAGTTTCACGAGGTCCCCAACGACCTCCCGTCAGGGATCACCGACGACGGGATCGCCCTGTTCAAAGACGAATTCCTCCCAGCCTTCTTCGCTGTGCCCCTGAAGTAATAGGGGCACAGCGGCCCGTCGCACTTAGCGCAGCAGGTGCCTCCGGCACTGATCGCGCAGCACGCGTGTCCTTCGTGGCGACCCTCGGCTACATCTCGTTCCTCATCGGCCCACCCGTGCTCGGATTCCTCGGTGAGGAACAAGGTCTTCGCGGCGCGCTCATCGTCCCGCTCGGACTCAAGCCACCCATCCAATCAAGTACCGTGCGCCGTGCACCGTGAGGGACCGTCGAGCGAATTGTTGCGGAAGTCGTTCTCGTCGGCGCTCCGCATCGAAGTGGCCGCCGGCGAGGTGTCGGCGGCCGTTTCCGGGCCGGTCGTGCGCGGGAGTCGTCCCGGCTAGGCTGACCGCATGCTTCAGGTGCTGGGTGAAGGCGGGCAGGCCGTGCTCCTACTTCCGGGTGGGGGCGAAGCCGTCGACGGGTTCTTCCCAGGGCTGGTCGAGGGGCTGATCGCTGAACCGGGCTGCCGCGTCATCCTCTACGACCGGCCGGGCACCGCAGCATCAGAGGTCGGCGGCGGACTGGCCGACGCAACCGACGCGATCCACACCGTGCTCACCGGTCTGTCCGTCGGACCCGTCGTCGTGATCGGTCAGAGCCTCGGCGGTGCTGTCGCAATGCTACTGGCCCGCGATCATCCCGAGGACGTCGCCGGGCTCGTACTACTCGATCCGACACCCGTCAACGATGTGAAGCTCGCGAGGCAGGTGGAGCGAACAGCCTCGGTAACAGCGGCACTCTCGAAAGCGCCGGGCCTCGGCCGGGCCCTCAGGGCACTGCTGCGCAGCAGCGCCACCCGTTCGGCGACACGCCATTCCATGACTCCAGCGGCGCGAGCCGCTGCTCTCACCATTGCCGACGTCGACCTCCCACGACTCAGCGCAGCCGCCACCGGCCTCGAACGCATCGCGCAGAGCTTCACTGCGACGCAGCTTCCCCTGGTACCAGCAGCTGTCGTGACCGCAGACCGCAGACCCGGATCTTCCCTGCGGCGCGCGCACCAGCGAGTAGCGGCTGCCCTCGACACACCCCTGGTGTCGTGGCCCGGCGCCGTACACGAGGTCCACCTCAGCCACGAGCGGGAAGTGCTCGCCGTCTCACGCACGGTCGTACGATCCGTCATCGCGGCCTAGGTCGTAACTTATCGCCCCTCACTGGCCTCAAGAATCGCTCCCCCCTTTGTGCGGAAGCTCTATCTCTGGCAGGCACAGCGCTCTACGGCTCGTCGGGTCAGGGACCATTTCCTCATAGCGGCCACTCCAGTGCAAGAGAAGGTCCCGATCGACCGCCCCCCCGGAGTCCATCGGGAACATGCGGGCAAGACCCATGTTGCAACGGCCTGAGCATGTAACAAAACGCTTCCCGGCGTCTCGAAAACCTAAAGCTTTACAAGACACCCCAACTGGTCGAGCACTGCGCCATCGCTGCGATTCACGGTCGGCGACGAGGTATGACAGCACATGTAGCAAAAACCTTCGTTATCGGCGCTCGTGCTCGTCGAGCACGGTGCTACCCTGTGACTTTTCCTTAACATGGCGGGCTTCTTGAAGCCTCGTTGGCGGGGTAGCCCACCAACGCCGTCCCGTAGTCGAAGCGTCCGGGTCGTTCCAGCGTGAGGTGAAGCCTGGTCTAGTGAAGTGCGAGAGTGGGAGCATGACTGAGCCACCGCTACCTAACGCCGAGTTCGGGTTCCCAGGGCCGCTTCGAGACTCGCTGGTCGCGTCCATCCTGTCGGGTACAAAGACCACGACGACATCGCTGCTTGTGGAGTACGCCGTCGAAGGTGATCCGCTACCAGCAGTGGGAAGGAGGCAGGCAGTGATTGATTCGGCGGGACAGCCTGTCGCCATCATCGAAACAGTGCAGGTCGACCAAGCGAGATTGGATCAGGTACCACTCCGCCATGTCATTGATGAGGGAGAGGGGCATATCACCGTCGCTCAGTGGCGTGTAGATCACGAGCAGTACTGGCACGGTGAAGAGATGCGCTCTTACCTAACGGACCCTGCGTTTACGGTCCGCGATGAGACTGCAGTGATTCTCGAACGCTTTCAGCTCGTCAACTAGAAACTGCGAAGCAACCACCCCGTAAGACGATCCGCTTCCGGGACGCTTCGGATGTGTGGGTCCTTTGAGATCGGCCGATAAGTGTGACTCACAGCGGTAAATGGCGTGTGTTTCGCAGCGCTCTATGGCTGAGTAACAAGTTCCGCAGGATCAGCCTTCTACGGAAACAACGTCGGCTGTGTAGTGGGCGAGATAAGTGAAGACCGCGTCCATTCGTAGGCGTCCGTGCATCCACAACTGATGCACCCGGGGGGTTCTGACGTTGAGTAGTCGTTTAGCTTGTGGGAATCAGTGTGGTGAACTGTGGGTTTGCGGTGAGGAAAGCTTGTGCATGCGGGCAGTACGGGATGGCTTTGAGGCGGCGCTGGTGGGCGTTCAGCAGAGCCTCCCGGATGAGGACCGACTCAAGTCCTCGGCCTCGGTAGGGTTCGGTCACCACCGTTTCCAGGAGCCAGATGTGCCCTGCTCGCAGGTCGTATTTCACGTACCCGGACATCACTCCGTCATGAAAGAACTCGAACCGTGAGCCCAAGGGATTGTCCCGGAACGTCTCGCGTGGCGCACTGACGGGCGCGGCCGGTTCAATTCGTTGCCGTGCACGGGCTTCCCGCTGCTCAAGCTCTTCGGCGACCATAGCGTAGTCCTCCTGCGCCCCATAGGGCGGAAAGTCCATGTCCAGCGACCTGTATAGCTGGTTACACAGCACTCGGAGCTCGCGGGTGGACACGTCGGAGAGGTCCCGGGATACCAGTGACTGATCACTGTCCCACCCAGCCGGCAGAACAGCATCGATGGTTGGTGTCAAAAAATCGGTGGGCGCAAGCGGGGCGATAGTCATGACGAACACCTTCACGAAAGTAGTCCCAGACCCCGGGCAGGGCCCTAACGTCAACCCTAAAGGAAAGCTTGCTTAGTGCCTAAGGCCACGGAGCTAGTTACTGGAATAGGAGGATGCCGACTGGGGGCGGGGCCTAAAGGGGTCCAGGTCGATTGTCAGGCTCAGCGTGTGTTTGACCGGGTCCTGGCAGAGGCGGTCGTGCATCAGGCGCAGCCACAGGAGGGCTTCGTCCTTGTCGGTGAAGTACTCCGACGGGTAAACGGCATGCTCGTACGGAGCCGCGAGCACACGGTCCATGGAGCTGCTGCCGAGCATCGCAGCGACCAGGATGTTCCGGGCCGAGGAGAACACCCGGCGTGCCGCAGGCGTTACATCATTGACCAGGCCCACATCGACCAGGACGGCGTATTGGCGGTGCTGGGTGAGTTCGAAACTGTTGTGCAGGATCTGTAAGGCGTCCTGCTCCGTGATGGACATTGGGCGGGCCATGGACACGAAGACCGCGCACCGGTCCAAACGCACGATCCTGTAGTCCTCGGCATTGGTGGTGGATGCGCTGACGCTGGTCATGGGCTCTCCGGGGCAGGATCGGGCAGGGACTTCATCCCTTGTCGATGCAACCCCTGCTCCGAGACCAGCCAGACCTTAAAGGATTCCTCATCCTACCCACAGGTAGGAGCACTGATCCGAGCCTCATCGTGGCACAGCGAAGGGGTGCAGGGCCCGCGCGTTCCCGCAGCCCTGCAACCCTTCACCGGACTACCAGACCCTGCCCGCTGCTAGACACCAGTCTTCGAGTCCCTTCCAGTGGACCTTCTGCTTCAGCCCGAGGACCACACATCGGAACGTGACATAGCTCCCTTGCACCGTCATGTGGTCTATGAGCGCCTAAGAATGCCAGTTAATCACTCGCTCCCGCACGAGCCGGCGAGCCACATCGTGGAGCTTCACATTCGTCCGGTTGCTGGTGTCCTGCAGCATCGCGAACGCCTCATCCTCGACAATCTCGAATCGCTCCATCAAAATCCCCTTGGCCTGACCGATAACATCCCTGCTGGTGAGAGCTTCGCCCAGCTGTTCAACCTTGTCGACCTCCCGGCGCAGGGCAGCCACAAGATTATCTATCCGCTGTCCTATCGGGTCTACATACCGATCAGGACCCGACTCCACACTTTCCGCCATGGTGCCGCCCCGCTCTCCTCGTGAATCGGTCTGGTTCTTGTCCGCTGATCGCCCGTCAGAGACGGCACCAGTCTGAACGCCGCCCAGAACGACCGGCACCTCTACATGATCAATGATGGTCGCATTGTCTTCGGCATCTACCCGGGCGCCGTCCGGTACATCTTCGGCCCGCGCCCCTACAACGACGGAGCATGGCATCACGTCGTCGCGACCCTCTCCAGCGCAGGTATGACCCTTTACGTCGACGGTCTCCTCGTCGCCTCCGACACCAGGTACCGCGACGCCGAACCCTACAGCGGGTACGGGCAGATCGGGGCCGGAACCCTGCCACGATGGCCCTCCCCACCCACCAGCAACTACTTCGCCGGCACCCTCGACGAAACCGCTATCTACACCCAGGCCCTGTCCGCCACACAGGTAGCCGCGCACTACAACGCCCGACAAGAGGGGCAAGACGCTCAGCGCCGCCTACCACTCGGCTCTGACCGGACCGACCTCATCCAGGTTGGTCCGGGGTGTTGCCGATCAGTTAGGGCTCGACCCGGTTAGTCGGTGAAGTGGGTTGGCGCCGGCGTGCTGGCCAGAGATGCAACGATCTGCTCGGCCAGAACGCGTAGCTTGATGTTCTGCCCGTTGGAGGCACGTTGCAGGATGCTGATGGCCGTGTCGGGCGTGCACCGGTTCTGAGCGATGATGATGCCGATCGCGATATCGATGTTGGTGCGTGATTCCATCGCGGCCCTCAAATGGGCTGCCGTCCTTTCATGGGCAGCCAGACGCAGGGCCAGTTGAAGGGTCAGCGTGGCCTCGGCCGCATACGCTTCAACCTGTTCAATCAATTCAGGGGTGAACGCGTGAGGTTTACGTGCGTACAGGTCCACGGCAACACCCTCGGCGCTGTCCTTGCCTCCACCCTTACCACCACTCTTATCGCGCTTGCCAATACCGTCGCTATCGCGTTTCCCAGCCCTGTCACCACTGCCACCACTGTCGCCGGTGTATTCGCCAGTGCCGGTGAGGATGGGAACGCCGAGTACGGAGTGAAAGCCCTGGGCAGTGATGGCGTCGAAGTACTCCGGCCACCGCCCGTCCGTGCGGGTGTCCTGGACGATGATGGTGGTGCCGGTCCTGATGGCGTTGAGGCATGGGCCGTCGCCGTAGCCGTACTGCACCTCATCGAGGGCTTTGGCTTCGGGGCTGCTACTGGCAACCGTAAGTGCCTGCTTCTGCTGCTTCAACGTCACTCCGCACAACACGTCGACCTGACCCTCAAGGAGGGTCACAGTGTGACTGGCGAAACCCTCGAGGAAAATGTCCAGGGTGCCCGAGGTGAGCAGTAATCGCTGCAGCCTCTCTGCAGCTGACGTGCCACCCATACCTTGTTCCATACCGTCAGTCTAGGAGCCTCACCAAACGAACCCAGGACGACGTCACAACCAAGTGTCTGAACCCTCGTTTCGCCGCCCTGAAGCCCACCGCAACGGGTCGCTCTGACCGGGACCCGCACTGTAAGAAAGAATCAGGAGAGTCACCGACGAGCTGGCAGGATAGCTGCCGTGCGTCCTGTAGATCCTGTGCACTGTCGATTTTAGTCCGGATGCAACTGCTGACATGTCCTTTTTGTGGTCAGGGCAGGCGCGGTACCGTGAACTAGTAAGCAAGCTGATTACTAGTGGTTCCGGGAGCCTAACCTTTCCTGGTGTCGCCGTGGTCAGGCCCCTTCACCTCATCATCGGACGTTCATTGTGGACCAGCGTACGCACCAGGATCCGACGCGCGCCGCGCTCATTCAAGCGGGCCTTCCCGTGGAGGAACTGTGGGTCAGCTATTTCGGGTTGGGCGGTGATTTGTCGCAGCTTGAAGTCGACGCTTACCTCAACGCCCTGTTCGACGTGTCCGTGTTCGACCGCGACATCCTGGCGACGGCCGCCAACGAGCTCCTCGAGGAAGCTTACTCGGCACTGCGGGTGCCTTGCAGTGCCGAGGCTCAAGCGCAAAGCCATGACGGTAATGCCCGGCGGATGCTCGGCGCCGCCGGATCGTTTCTACTCTCACCTGCCGAAGCCGAAGAGGAGCGCTTGGGCGCGGTGACGCGCACGCACCTGCTGGACACACCGGGTGAGGAGCGCTTTGATCGGATTACCCGTCAGGCCAGGGAACAATTTGGGGTCAGCACAGCGACCGTCGCCCTGATCGATGATCACCGGCAGTTCCTCAAGTCCATGGTGGGAAACGTATCCCAGGACATGCCGCGGGAGATTTCGTTCTGCAATGCTACGATTCGCAACGCCGGCCCGCTTATTGTCACTGACGCCCGGACGGATCCCCGCTTCAAGTCCAACCCTTTGGTCCTGGGAGAGCCCTACATCCGCTTCTACGCCGGCTACCCACTCCGAGGCCTGCGCGGGTGGACCGTTGGAACCTTATGCGTCATCGACCAGAACCCCCGCGACTTCTCGGCCGAGGATGAGCAGTCGCTGCGTGACCTGGCCACCATCGCCGAACAGGAAATCAACACCACACCAGATGACCCCAAAGGCGTGTAGGACAAAGCCGATCGAGCCCGGCAAGGAAGGACGCATGCCGGAAGCCAGTGATGCCCGCTCCCGGGCATGTGAGGGTACCGCATCTGTCGGCTGAATATTGGTCAGGTGCGGGGACCCGGCTGGGCTGGAGTTAGTGCGACGACCGGGTGCAGGATGGGCGGGTCAGACCGGGACTGCAGGCAAGGGTCTCGGGCCCGATCGCGAGAGGACACCATCTATGGCAGATCTAGGCGGAATGGCAGACAAGGCCAAGGACTACGCACAGGACAACCCGGACAAGGTTGACCAGGGCAAGGACAAGGCAAAGGAAGCCCTCGACGGGCACAAGGACGGCGACCAGAAGTAGAACACACCGTCGTCACGACCGAGACCGGGCCACCCAGTAGGGTGGCCCGGTCTTTCTTTGCAGACACCTGAAAGCTCGCCCCCATCGACCCTGCTGCATCTCGGTCCTGATACAACGGTTCGGTGCATCATTCTGGGACAAGGAGCGAGGGCGCCCCTTCCATCAGGGGCGCCCTCGCCGTTACTGCGGTTACTGCCTGGTCGGGTTAGCCGTTGAGGCCGGCCTGGTGGTCGATGCCGACCTGGTCGGCTTTGCGGTGGAAGTGCATGCCGGCTTTACCGCCGAGGATCGCCCCGATCAGGGGTACCCGTTTCATCAACTACTTTGCTACCCACAGGTAGGTGCGAGCAGCTGGTGAAGAAGAGCGGTCTGACACTGAGCATGGGGGTACGCGAGATGGTTGTACCTCGGTCCTGATTAGCTGAGGTCGGCGATGAGCGCCGAGGCAGCGCAGTCCCGGATACCGTTGATACCAGCGACTGTAGTGTCCTTGTCGTCGAAGGGCTCACTGGTAACAAGGGTGGCGCCATCATCTCCTGTGAGACGGAACCGAAAGTGGTTGTCGTCACGGTAGATCTCGAACCGTCCTGCCATAGCTGCCTCCTGCGGTCATGCAGCGGCGCCCCTTACCTGAATCAGGTGCGTTCTCCCTGATCGAACTCCCCTCATCGAGGAGTCGCGTACTGGGTAGCTTTCGCTGTCTCTTCCATCTGACCCGTTACCGTTCCTGTCGGCAACCATTACTTTCAGCGCGCGCATCCATCCAGGTGCCACAGCCGCACCCAATCAGCGAATCGCGTCCACCATGCATCCTGCATCAGGCATCTGAGGTGTACCCACACATGCTCGCCATCAAAGTGAGGAAGTCAGCCCCTAGTGCCAAGAAGCCGTCGAAAAGACCGCCACTCCCAGAATATTCGCACTCTTCTGAGTGTTGGATGATGAATGCATGATCAACGATGACCGGCTGTCTGCATATCTCGAAGACCACCTGATAGCCGCTGAGTCAGGAGTGCAACTGTTCATCTCGGCGGAACGGACGTGGAGCAACACGCCCTTCAAGGCCACTTTCTCCGGGCTGCGGAGCGACATTGCCGCTGATCGGGAGGATCTGGTGAAACTGGTGCATCAGCTGGGATACAGCCAAGGACCAGTGAAGGCTGCTGTGAAATGGTTCGGCGCCCAGGTCAGCAAGGCAGGTCCGCTGAACCCGCTGAGAAAAAACCGCGGCATTGCCGGCCAACTCGAGCTTGAAGCCCTGCAATCAGCTGTTCACGGCAAAGAGAACCTGTGGGTTTCCCTGCTTGAGCTATCGCGTAATGATGACCGAATCAGGGCAGCCGAGATGCAACGCCTGAAGGACCGCGCAAAGACACAACAGGACCAGCTCGCCCACATCATGCTGACCACCATCACGGGACGATTCTCCTCTTCCTGACACCCTGGTGAGATATAGGCGAGGGCTGCGGCCCTGGTGAGTACTTGCATGTGGCACGAGAAGCTGGTGATCGTCAGGCCACGGCATGAAGACCACCACCGGCAAACCCGGTTCTTACGGTGGCGTCAATCCACGGCCTCGGATTGGGTGCGGATGAACTGCCAATCATCGTCTGCCAAAAGGCGGGCTCCAGCTGGCCCGCCGGCGTCAACGATTCCGGCTTGAACATGTTCTGGAATGTCCGTGGAGCCCTGGTGTTCCCTCAGCCACTGCTTCACATCAGTGTCGACACGTGGCCACCACTTCTCAATCTGCGTCGGTTCCATGCCGTGCCCTCTCGAGAATTATTCGATACCCGTTTGCTGTGCTGCTGGCCTGGGCTTTCGTAGCGTCAGGTTCATCCCGGGCTCAGGAGGCCGCAAACCCTTGGGCTGCCGCGCCCCGACCGGGCTCTTGACCTTACGCGTCCTGCTGTACGACGACCAGCTCAACTGATGGGTCTCAGCTCATAAGGGTGTGTGGAAAGGGCAGTCCGTGTCGGCATAGTTGTGTGTTCACAGCCTGAACCGTCAACTGTTGTCAGCTGCTGTCGCGGCTGTTGGACTCGGGCTACGGAGACGGGCGACGACGAACACCCCTGTCATCCATCCCGGTTTGATCGGCGGCTGGCGCAGGATCAAGGGCAGATGCGCTGTGTTGTTCCATAGTTCAGTGTGGCAGCCCCAAGAGGGCGGTGCCGCGCTGCGGTGGCCCCACTCACCACACCGCGGCACCGGCGACGCGCCTTCTCTACTGCTGCGCTGCTATGCCTTTGATCAGTCTTTCTTGAATGCGTCCTTGAGCTTTTCGCCGGCCTGCTTCACGTCGCCCTTGGCCTGGTCGCCCTGACCCTCGGCCTGCAGGTCACGGTCTCCTGTTGCGTTGCCGGCTGCTTCTTTGCCTTTGCCGCCGAGCTTGTCCGCGGCGTTGCCAATCTTGTCGTCCAGTCCCACGTTGGTCTCCCTGTCGTTTGATGTCATATGATGTCGTTTGATGTCATTTGTTGGTGCCATTGCCCGCCCTCTACTGCGGCGAGGTCACGAGCCGGTGCTTGGGTTAGTGGTGGCCTGCAGGCGTGGTTCCGAACATCAGGGTCCGGCGTTGCACGTCGTAGTACACCGTCTCCGCGGTGGAGAGGAGGTCCTGCAGGTTGTCCGCATCGTCAGCATCAATGGTGAGCACTTCTTCCCATGCCCCCTGATCGAGGACGAGTTGAAGCGTCCATGATCCGGGTTGTCCTGGCTCATCGGCCACCCAGCTGAACTGGTAATGGCTGAGCTGGCGTACCTTGATGCTGTCATCAGTGATGGGTTGATTGAGGTTCTGCGCCATGCGTATCTCTCCTTGCACGGGGCGCTTCGTCCGCGACCCTTCTAGCCGGGATCGTACAGAGACCCTGCGCGATGACAAGCCCGTTGCCGGGTTCTCCACCACATCAGGGGCTTTCAACCTAGCGCTGCCCCCAAGGCCGGGTAAACGCTCACGGTTGCCCAAGCTGTAGGTTGACGATGAGGACTACGCGGGCAGTGTGGAGGGCAGGGCATGGGTAGCAACGGGCAGTACACGCGTGTTTCCGGGCTTTTGGTGGGGTTGCTGTGCTGTGGGGTGCTTGCCGGTTGTGGGGTGTCCGTGCCATCTGATCCTGATGGGGCTCTTGAGCGCGTGTCCGGGCGGACGATGCGGGTCGGAGTGACCGACAACGGCGAATGGGTGCGCCTGGAGCAGGACCAGAATCCTACCGGTAGCGAGCCGGACCTTGTCCGGGGCTTTGCCGAGTCTCTGGGCACGGAGCCTCGCTGGATCTCCGGCAGCGAACAGGAGCTCGTCAAGAGCCTGAAGGATGGTGACGTGGACCTCGTTATCGGCGGCATCACCGATGACACTCCGTGGTCAACGGATGCTGGGATGACCCGCCCCTACACCGAGAGCACCGATGAACAGGGAAAAACGGAGAAACACGTGATGCTCGTGCCCTTGGGCGAGAACGCGTTCCTTCTGGAACTCGATACGTTCCTGCTCGAGCAGGAACCAACATCATGACCGCCCGCAGGAAAGATCCCGAACACGGACACCCCCAAGACGGCCGGGACCGTGGGAATGACGAAAACACCGGAAAGAGTGGAAACGGCGGCAACGGAGGGACCCAGGCACGGTTCGGGCACACAAGGCTGCCTGCCGAGCAGGAACAGGCCCTGCGCAGAGGCGTGAAGTTCGAGTGGATCACCCTGGCTTTCCTGACCGTGTCGACCGGCATGGTCTACCTGGTGCTGGGAAACTCTCAAGCGATGAAAGCCGCCTGGATCGAGGACCTGCTCTCCTTCCTGCCCCCGATCGCGTTCCTGGTTGCGACCCGGATCATCCGCCGCCGCCCCTCCGAGCGGCACCCCTACGGGTACCACCGCGCTGTCGGGGTCGCACACCTAGTGGCCGCGGTCGCCCTGACAGTGATGGGTGGGTATTTGATCGTCGACTCCGGGTTGGGACTGATCACCGGGGAGCACCCCACCATCGGCGGCATCGAACTGTTCGGTCAGACGTTCTGGCTGGGCTGGCTCATGATCATCGCGATGCTCCTGACCGCAGCCCCGCCGGTGTATCTCGGTCGGGTGAAGATGAAGCTCGCCAAGGCCCTGCACGACAAGGTCCTGTACGCCGATGCCGACATGAACAAGGCCGACTGGATGACAGCCCTGGCAGCAGCCGTCGGCGTGGCCGGCATCGGCATCGGGTGGTGGTGGGCCGACGCTGTGGCCGCCCTGGTGATTTCCGTCAGTATCCTGCGCGACGGGATCAAGAACCTTCGTGGCGCGGTGGCGGGGCTGATGGATGCCCGTGCCACCACCTATGACGGTTCCGCGCCCGACCCTCTTTTCCACAGCATCGACGACTACCTGCAGGACCTTCATTGGGTGAGTGCCGCTCGTTCCCGCGTCCGGGACGAGGGCCACGTGTTCCACGTCGAGTCCTTCATTGTTCCCGCTGCCGGGAACCTACCGTCATTGCAGGTTTTGGAGGAGGCACGCGGTACCTGCGTCGGGATGGACTGGAAGATTCAGGACATGGTGATCATTCCTGTCGCCGAACTACCCGCGGAGTTCCTGCCAGGAATCACCTCAACAGGCGGGGAACGCTGATCCTGAGTACTTAAGGACGTTTCCCAGCATCACGTCCCCGGTGGGCGTCAATCGTTCGGGTTATCCATTTGGGGGCGGGTGGAGCCCTTGCGGTCCAGCTCAAAGCCGTCCACCTGTGGGTAACCCGGCTGTCCACTTTGCACCCCTGCGTTGAGCTCCTATGAGGGGCGTAGAGGCGAAAGTGGGAGCTGAGCCAGCGATGCCCTGCCCCAAGAGATTTCGGAATGTTGCTAGCCTTATCCACTAGGTTCGCTAAGCACACTGATTCGGAAAGGCAAATACGACATGTCGTCCAACGATGATTCTCAAGGGTGGCCGTTCTCGGATGAGGCAGCAGCCCGCGACGCAGGAATTATTCCGCCTGACTCCCCGACTATCCCTTCCGATGGCTCGTCCGCTGACGGTGATTCTTCTGCAGCACCACCGGAAGATTTCATCGCCGCCTTCTCGGGCATGGTCGATGCTGACGCGTTCGGCGCATCTCAGCATCCTGAGGACGTCCGCACCAGGGACGGTGGATTAGAGGACCGCAAGCCCTCACCGCGTGCGGATCACCCGATGGACATGGACGATGTTCCCTCTCAGCCGGACACAGCGCAGGCTGCGGATCATCCGGACGAGACTGGCTATCAGAATGATGCCGACCCGCCACGGTAAGACGACCAGCATCAAGCAGGTGAGTGGGTTGTTGTCATAGCTGGCTTGTGATCTGCCGCAAAATTCCCGCCCTAACCGGTTAGCACCATTAGCCACTTCCCTGCGCCTCCGCCTCCGCCTCCGCCTCCACGAGAATGAAAACCAGCTGTGACAGGGGGCCCTTCTTCAGTACAAGTCGGGCAGGCTGACAGGAGCCCAGAAGCAATATACGTGGCCAGCAGTACAGTAAACCGAACGACCAGTTGCTGGACGAATGTCCAGCCGATTATCAAGGGGTGTAACACTATGGCGAAGGATCACTCGGACGACAAGGACTCACAGGATCCTGGACGCGGCGAGGAGGAAACCAGGGCTTACAACGAGGCAAAGTACGCCGCTGAATTGCACCTGCTGACGAAGATTGCCACTGTCAGTGCCGCCCAGGCCCGAGACTTCGCCGAAGCATACGCACTGTTGACCGGGACCCTCAACGCCCAACCAGTACGCATCAAACCCTCGAAGTAGCTGTTTCATTGCAGCACGATGTCGGAAAATCATGCCGGAAGGGGAGGTAATCGCATCTTCTCTTCCGATTCGCCCTGGTTCTCTCCTGCTCTTGAAGCAGAAGACACAACCCTGCTTCCCCTGGGCCGTGGAGCCACCATGGCTTTGGCACAGGGAAATGTGAGGGCGGCCCAGTCGTTCGTCGGTCAAACGCTGCCGGACTATTTCGCTTCCACCGAATGCAAAGCGTTCTGCTCAAGCCCCGAACCTCAGGAATGCCCTCAGGATGCGCTTTACGCATACACGTCGCAATCAGCCGGCGGAATCGCGCAGCGCGCCAAGGACAATTCCGCCCGGTTGATCCTCGACTACGAGCACCAGCGCATCGTAGGACTCATCACCTTCACGTCACGAGCCGTTCATCCCGGGATCGTGTGTGTAGGCCTCGCCATAGATCCCAAACGCCGCCGTCAGGGCTATGGAAAGGCCGCCCTCCGCATAGCCATGGACACCGCCCGGGCCGCTCCCAACATTCAGGCCCTACACGTCGTCGTACCCGCTGGACACACAGTCGCCGCCCACTCAGTCCTTTTTGGCTTCACGCCGCTTTCCTCATGCTCCGACAACGGGCCGCAGCGCTGGTCACTGACATTTGCGTGACCAGATGCGGGACTCCATCGCTGTCTTGCGGTGCTTAGCGGTCTCACTCAAGGTCGCCATACGCACAGCGAGCCGCAACGATCGCGAGGCATCCCGAGCGAAACTTTCACGACCTCGATGCTCTTGTCCGTGAAGGCGTAGGCCTTGGTGGAGTAGAAGCCCTGTCCCGTGGTGAGCAATTGCTTCCCGGTACTCAGGGAACCGGGTATCGATCAGGAATCCCGGAATGTGCACGGTGTAGCCCTTGCGGGCCGCCCGTAGGCACGGCCCGTCATCGAACCCGCACTGAACCTCATCCAGCCAGGGTGGAGGAACTCAAGAACCTACGATGACGGGTATGACAAAGCCTTCCCCGGACATCCCGAGCCCAGCCGAAGGTTTCCAGGCAGCCATCAAAGCCCTGGAGCAACACACCAGTGAATTGTGGAGACGCGAGCGATCTGTTTCCCATGAACTGGCGCACCGTATCCACCCCGGCATGGAACCGGCAGCCTACGGGATCCTCGCCCTTCTCTCACAAAAAGGGCCACTGCGCATGACCGCCATTGCCGTAAGCATAGGAATCGGTAAACCCTCAGTAAGCAGGCAGATAACGGCACTGGTAAAACTGGAGCTCATCGAACGCCGCCCTGACTCCACCGATCGCAGAGCCCACTTCATCACGCTCACGCCCGCCGGGAAACGGAAAATCCTTGGCGTTCAAAAGGCCAGACGTCAGGCTTTCCGGGCACTCATGGCCGACTGGAACAGCCCCGATATCAGGGAGTTGAGCACTTTGCTCAGCAAACTCAACGAGACCTACACCAACGACCCCTGGTAACCCGAGTTCCCCTACACAGACGATACAAGGGGGCCTCGGCGGCAGGCCGGCAACGCGACAGCACCCTGATGGCCTCGACCCATCAGGGTGCCTCCGAGACTAGACGGACCGGCCTACTTTGCGAGGAAGGTGATCAGGGCCTGGTTCCATTCGTCGGGGTGGCTGACGTTGCAGCCGTGGGGTGCGCCGGCGATGACGTGCAGGTCGCTGCCGAGCAGGGTGGCGTGGGTGCGCTGCCCTGAGCCTTCGAAGGGGACCGTTGCGTCCCCGTCACCGTGCAGGATCAGTGCCGGGACCGTGACTTTGAGCAAGTCGTCCCGGAAGTCGGTGGACCCGAAAGCTTCCATGCACGCCAGCGCCGCTTTCTTGTCGGACTGCTTACACAGTTCGAGGGCTTCCTGACGCTGGGCTTCGGTGACCTTGAGCTGTCCGTTGACGGAGAAGAACTCGGTGGTGAATCCGTCGTAGAACAAGTCCTGATCTTTGGTCAGGTCGGCGGTCATTTTCGCCGCTGCGTCCTTCGTCAATGGCCCGTCTGGGTTGTCGTCGGCTTGCATCATGAATGGCGGCACGGCCGAGGCGAACACGACGCTGCGCAGTCGCTCGGTGCCGTACTTGGAGAAGTAGCGGGCTACCTCCCCGCCGCCCATGGAGAACCCGACCAAGGTGACGTCGGTGAGGCTCAGTTGCTCAAGCAGGGCGTGCAGGTCCTCGGTGAGCGTGTCGTACGTGTAACCGGTTCTGGGCTTGTCGCTGCGGCCGAAACCGCGCCGGTCATAGGTGATGACCCGGTAACCCGCAGCCTGCAGCGCAGGGACCTGCGCCTTGAACGCTTCCCCTGACAGCGGCCATCCATGGATGAGAACTACTGGGCGGCCGGTGCCACCGGTATCGTCGACGTGCAGGTTGGTGTCCTTGAACAATCCGTGGTGAGCAGTAATCTCCGTCATGGGTGTACCTCCAGTGTCGGTCCGTTGATGAAGCTGATGAGGTTGGTGAACACGCGCGCTGGCGCGTCCCTGCATACCTGATCAAACACTAGATATTCGTCAGCACGCTGTCTATTGGATGGGTGGTGCTCTCCAACACGTCGAATCCTGCACGGTAGGGCAGTGCGTGCAGGCGTTTCCCGCCGATCGCCCGCCGCAGGTTCTTGGCCTCGTTGCCGGTTGTGCTGTCACCGAACCGTGACGTGGATTGCACCGAAGTACCGCAGGGCCCACCGACCACATGGGTGGTTGGTGCAGCCGGCCCAAGGTCCGACTAGCGAATCGACCTACCAGGGACGCAACCAATCAGGGAAGCGACGAGGGACGAGGAGAATTATCGTGCAGCTCATGCGACGAGGAAGAACGGCTTTGATCATTCCGTTGCTGGCTCTTACTGTGCTGGGATCCGGTTGCGCGACTGTGGATGAGAACCCGTTGAACGTCAACGGCGATCGCCGTCAAACCGGCGGAAGCAGCAACTCCTCCTCCCCCGCGCCCGGAGCACCTACCGACGACGCCACGAACAGCGTCGCCGATAGCGGGCAATGGGGGAACGATCCTCTGGGCATCGCCCAGGACGGAGCCACCTTATGTGGGGTGCAGCCGCAGAAAAGCTTCCAGCAGTACACCCTCCTGCTGCACAATCCGACTTTGGAGACTTTCACCTTCTCCGACATCACCCTGGGCTTCCCGGAGGGCCTCAGTGTCGTGTCCGCTGAGATCACCCCAGCGAACAAGGAAGGCCATCATCATCACGGGGCAGGACAAGATGCGGCAGGAGCCCATTCCGGGCACGGGGCGACTCCGACGCCCAGCGCGTCGGCGGCCGAGACCAGTACGTTCCTCGTCGAACCCGTGCCGGCTCAGGGCTTCGTGTTCGAGCCCGACGCTCACATCGATATCGTCGTCAGAGTAGCCCTGGACGAAACGGTGGAAACAGGAACCGCGGAAAACGTCGTCGTCGACTTCAGCTCCCCTGCCCGGGACTACTCCGTGGCACACCCTCTGAACATCACGGTCGAACGGACCTCCTGCTCGTAACCCGCCTTTGTACCCGAAGCTCCGCGCAATCGGCTTGCCCTGATCTGCCGAACGCACTAACCGCTGTGGTTGGTGCCCTTGCTGTGGTTGCTGTGGTTCCTGCCCTGATTGAGTCCATCTCGGGTTAAGAATGCGGAAAGCGCCGGACCGTTACGCGCAGAAGGTGAAGGCCTGCTTGCAAGGTTCCAGCGCTTTCCCACCAGCCGATAGGGAGTCAGCTGATGCATCTCATTCGCACATGAGGATGAAATGAACCCTACTCCTGCCGACCAGCCGTAGCCGCTTCCCATCACCCGTCGATTTCTCCTGCAAGCGTTGCTACAGGAGTTCCGGCGATGGCTGCCACCCCTTTCAGGTGTGTGCTTTTCGACGTCGACGACACGACCGGACTCGTCACATCTGCCACATTGATACCATCGGACACCTTTTCAGGCCTGTCTTTTAAGTGCTTACAGTGGGCCCAGGCATCCGGAAGATAAGGGTGCTGAAAGTTGCGCAGATGACATTCGTGCAGATGACATTCGTGGGGGATCCCATCCGCACAACGGAGTGCTCCGAATCACAGTTAGCGCGCGATGTGGCAGGTCGCGTACCCATTCGCACAGTGAAGGAATTAATGATGATGAACAAGACCATGCGACTTCTGGCAGTACCCACCCTTGCCCTCGGCGCCCTGGCCCTGTCCGGCGGCTCCGCGATGGCCGCAGACTCTTCCTACTCCTCGACCCTGGGCCAGCTCAATGGCTCCACCGGCTCGGGCACTATCACCGTCGACGTCACCGGCGACAAGGCGATGGTGAACCTGCAGGTCTCCGGTCTCGCCGAGACCTTCATGGACGGCCCCTACCCTCACGTCCAGCACATCCACGGTGGATCCAAGGGCCAGTGCCCCACCCCCGCGGCGGACACCAACGGCGACGGCGTCGTGAACACCACCGAAGGAGCCCCCTCCTACGGCGATATCCAGACCACCATCACCACCAGCGGCGCCACCACCCCGGCTGAGGGCCTGAACATCGCTTTGGGCGGTCAGGGTGGAAGCTACCAGATCCAGCGCGAGATCACGCTGGATGCCGCGACCAAGGCTTCCCTCGAGGCCGGCGTCGCCGTCGTCGTCGTTCACGGCCTGGACCCGGCCACGCTGAGCCCCGAGGCCGCAGCAGCACCGAGCGACCTCGACCCGGCCCTCCCCCTGGCCGCAACCTCCCCCGCCCTGTGTGGGACGCTGGTCGCCACCCAGATGGGCGCCATGCCCAACGGTGGAGCCGACACCGGCGTCGCCCAGGAGACCGGCAGCAACGCCGGCATGATCGCCCTTGGCGGCGGCCTCGTTCTGGCAGCAGCAGCCGGTGGCACCTTCATGGTCCGCCGCAGCAACGCCAAGGCATAACAGCGCCGAGGCATAACAGCAGAGCACCCTGAGGGATCTGCACGCGTAAGTGGGACGGGCTGGTCATATCTTCACACTGATCAGCTCGTCCGGGCGGCCGTCACAGGCATCATTTTGTGACGGCCGCTTTTTTGTGCCTTCTTCATGCCTCTCTCATGCATCACCGCCGCATTACCCCCGCATCACGAGCGGACTCCCCCAGCAACCACGGGCACCATCAAGAACAGGCGTTGCGGACACGCCGGTAACGGGTCGATACTCGGCAGCATGCCTACCCTTCGGAAACCCTCACTGATCAGTTCCGTCACACGTGGGATGGCGGCAGGCGTTGCCGGGACGGTGGTGATGACCGCTTTCCAGAAGTTCGTCGAGATGCCCCTTACTGGACGGAAGACCAGCTACGCGCCCGCGGATTTCGCCGCGCGTATCCTGCCCATTCACACTCGGACACAACAGGGGCGCGACCAGTTGAACTGGGTAACCCACTTCGGTCTCGGCACTATGTGGGGATCAGCGTACGGAATTACAGCCCATGCCGGCCTTCGTGGGGCCAAAGTCGTAGCGGTCGTGTTTCCTGTCGTCTACGCCGGGGATGTGCTGCTCAACACCGCCCTGGGACTCTACAAACCCAGCACCTGGACCGGACAGGACTGGGCCGTGGACATCATCAACAAATTTGTGCAGGCCGCAGCGACCGGCATCCTTCACGACCACGTCTTCAGACCGGACACCGCAGCGTGACTGCCTGGCTTTAGAGGTTTGCGTAAGGGTGTAGAACCAGCCACGAAAAGTGCCGACACCTGATCCGATAGCTGGCCGGACAGTAAAGGAATGCCGACGATGTGCGCCGTGCTCGTGGGTGCACGCTACGGCTCTGCTGGCATGCGTAGTTCGGGTGTCACAGCGTGGAGGATTCGATGCAGGCTCATGGCTACTGATCCGGCAGCTCCAAAGGGTTCGTTTCTGGAAGCGGCGTCGTAAATGGTCGTTTCCAGTTTCCGAAGCGTCTCTCGCGCAGTGACCAGTGTGGCGCCGTCGTGCTCGTCAACGGTCCATAACTCGAGTACGTCGCCGACCGCTGCGAAAGCGGCCCGCATCGGTTCTTTCACCGCAGGAGCCAAAGGTTTTTCCTCGCTGGTCCCATGCAGAGCGTCCTGCAGCATGTTGGTGATGTTCAGGGTGTGAAACGCGACGACCTCCAGGACGCCGACGTGGTGATAGTCCTGGTCAACGTCCCGTGGGTGGAACCGGCGCCGAATGTTGGCCTTGCGGCTCTCGGCAGCGTATACGACAGCGCTTCGTGCATCCCGGGCTGCATGTGTGAGGCTGTCACGCCGCTCTGCCCATCGGTTGTCATCGGCTGCCCACTGGTCTTCCAACGCCTCGCCCAGCTCCTGTAGCTGCCGCGCAGCGGCTCGTCGCAACTGGCCCATACGCCCGAGCGCATCATCAGTATGCAGGGCAGGTACGACGATCGCGCTGACGGCCAGTCCCACACTGACCCCGATGATCGTCTGGATGAAGTAGCCGAGCGAGAAACCTAGGTCGGTGTTGCCGATGATGAGGACGAAGAGGCCTGCTGATGCGATTCCGGAGCCGCCGCCAGCGGTGCGCTTCAAGGTCCCCGCCAGTAGGACGCCCATTCCGACGACGAAGGCAACCGACAGCCAGTCCGGGTCCCCTACCCACACGGCCAAGTACGCCAGGACAATGCCGATACTGAGACCGGCGATCGTTTGAAGGCCAAGCTTCACCGTTCCTGCCACCGTGGGATACATCGCCAGCAACGCGCCCAGCGGCGCATAGTAGGGGTATTCGGCGGGAGCACCGGGGACGGCCAATGCCACACTCCATGCAATACCCGCAGCAATCGCTGCCTTGACCGCCAGCAACACGTGCGCCCGGCTGTCCCTGGAACTCACCCACCCCCGAAAGCGTGCCCACCACTGGTCCTTCGCCTTTGCTCGAGGTACAGAAACGAATTCAGACGACGGCACCATGCCGGAAGTATGTCACTGACAGGACGACCGATGGACCTGACAGGAGCGTGGGTGTAGCCACAGCTAACATGGGCGCATTGTCTGCCTCCCGCAGGTAGGGCCATTGGCTTACACGCATGGCAGCGCCACCCGGGGTCGGCTTTAGCTATGGCCTGAACGGGGTTTGGTAGTGCTACGGCGGTGCCACGGCGGGGTTTACCGGCTGCAGCCAACCAGGACAGGACCGCTAGGGCCGCCCGCGGCGCCCACGTTTGGCTTGAGGCGAAGATGAAGTGTTCTTGAGGAAGAGCCCTTTATTGAGTGCGAGACTCGTGAAAACAAGGAGCCCGTCCTGCCGGTGAGCAGTGCTGGCACCCCAGTAGTGGTTCAGACCCCAGGCCTAGGATCGAGTGTCTATGGTTCCTAGGTGCAAATCAGGGGTATGACGCGGGCGTCGTTGTGCCGGTGACGGATAGGCAGCAGGGCAGCGAACTCCGGGTGATCGACGATGAAGGCGCTGATTTCGGGGCACAGTGAGGTGACTGGCAGGCGACGCCGATGAAGGTCGAGGAGCGTGTGACGAACCAGGGACGCCTCGACACCAACGTCAGTGAACCGAGAGTCAACGACCAGGTGCAGCAGAGTCACCTCCCCGCCGTCGATCCGGTACTTGATGTAGCCGGCGACGATGCCGTTGCGGATCAGCTCGAACATGCTGGCCCACTGGTTGTCTCTGAACCGTTCCCGCACGGCTTCACGCCGACCCCTGCCCCGTGCCTCTGACTCGCGTTGCTCCAGCACTTCTACCAACTCCTGGTATAAACCCACCGCTTCAAAAGGAGGGTAATCGGTGTCCAAAGCTTCATATGTCCGGCTGCAGAGCAGCCGCAGCTCCTGCGTTGACATCCCGGGCAAGTGGGCTGCGTCGACTGGGATGTACACTGCAGTGCCCAAAGCCCCGATAGTGCCGGTAGTGCCGTCAACGGCGTCGTGACATGATTCCGCCGGTAATCGGGTGCTAAGGGCTGCATTACCAGCCCGCATCGGCTGGTTCAGAACGGATCTGCGGACAGGTGATTTCATGGTGTGCTCCGATTCGCTCGGTTGCCATGGCCCTCTGCTAAGCCGTTCCCGAAGCCTAAATCCGAAACTTCCAAAAGCAAACCGCGGCGAGGAAGCTACCACCGCGGCTTCATGGTGAGTCATCAGGTCACCTCGGTGTTCCTTGTTCCATCTCCCGCACAATATCCAGCACTCGTACACCCGGCATCCGTGTACTTTCTTGGCTGGGTTGGTGAGATCAGGTGTGCGAAGCACTCCGACACCCCACTCGGTGGTTTTCAGTTGTCGAAGTGGGTCTCGGGGGCCTGCTGTCCGACGGAGGCCAGGACCTGGGCTGCGACATCACGGAGCTTGAGGTTCCGTGCGCTGGACGCGGCTTTAAGGATGACTATCGCCGCGTCGTGACTGCACCGGTTCTGGCCCATGATGATGCCGGCAGCGAGATCGATGGTGGTGCGGGAGGACATTGCTGATCTGAGGTTCTCGCTCGTTTCGGTCAGGTGTGCGATGTGGACTGCCAGGCGCAGCGACGCGGAGGCTTCACGGGCGAAGGTCTCCGCAGTAGACCTGGCGTTTTCAGTGAAGGCGCTCGTTGTGGTGGCGTAGAAGTTCAGGGCACATGTTGCCTCACCGTTGAGAGGGATTGGCACCCCGAGGACGGAGTGGATGCCGCGCTTGGAAATCGCGGCTAGGTAGTTCGACCAGCGGTCATCGTCCCGGGTGTCCGGGACATAGATCATTTGGTGGGTGCGGGCTGCGGTCAGGCAGGGCCCGTCCCCGAAGTTGTATTGCAGTTCATCGAGTTTGCGGGCCGGCTTGCTGCTGCTGGCAACTGTTTCGGCTTTCCGGGGCCGCAGCAGAGTCACCCCGCACAGGACCTCATTATCGGGTGAGGACAGTTGTGCGACGGCGAGTTCGGCCAGGTTGTCCAGAAACTTCTCGACGTCACCGCTGTCCAGGACCAGGTCCTGGAGGGTGCCGGCTATCGGCTTGGGTGCAGGAACTGCATCTGGGGTTGGGGTGGTGCCGGACGTCATGAGGGGGCCTGTCGGTTAGCGTGTTCGACGCTGCCCGTCCCGTGAAGGATCGGTAAGAGGGCAGCTGAGAACATCCGCGCCGCCCTCTGCTGAAAGGCACCCCGCCCACACTACGCGCTTTCCCTCCAGCCTCAGATGTCCTCACTGATCAGCCCTTCGCCCATGCTTCCCGCTGGCAGAAGAAGGAACTTTGCGGTTCAGCGCAATGTGGCGGGGCTTTGCAAGGTCGGGACCTCTCCGGTGGCGACCGTCTGTTCCGCGATATCGTGCAGTTTCGTGTTGGACCGGGAGCTAGCGTGGGTAAGGATGCCGAACGCCTGATCGGCGGTGATCTTGTGGCGCTCCATCAGGATTCCCTTGGCCTGGCCGATAAGGTCCCTGGACTGCAGTGCCATCTCGAGCTGTTCCGTTTTGATGGCTTCCGCGTACCCCACCGCGGCGTGCGCTGCCACGAGCAAACCCACATGCTCGGATTCATCAGTGAACGCGTCGACGCGCGTGGAGTACAGGTTCAGCGCCCCCAGGTTGTCGCCCTCAACGTACAGCTGGAAGCACAGCATGCTCCCGGCCCCAGCCTCAGCGGCCAGAGCGGAAAAGTTCGGCCACCGCGGTTCAGTGCCCATATCCGACACCCGAACCGTCTGCTGTTCCCAGATCGCGTCCAGGCACGGGCCCTCACCGGCTTCGTTCTGCAGGCTATCGAGCCGCGCCGCGGTGTCACTCGACGGCGCCCGGGAGATGACGTGCCGGCGTCCCTCGACCGCGCTGATGGAGCCTTCCTCCACCCCGGGAATCAGATCAATCGCGGCCCGCACGATCTTCCCCAGGATGTTGTCGGCATCCGTTTCCTTCTGCAGGGACCGCGCCAGCTCACCGAGCTCAACAGCCAACACATCGCGGTCGGCGAAACTACCCTCGTCCTGGACGGAAGGTTTGCCCTGCCCGCTCGCATACTGATCAACCACACCAACCACCCCTTCCCATCAACGGCACACTCCTCATCGAAGCCTAACCGGCCCTCCCAACACTCCTCCTAGCAGCAGGACCCCAAACGGTGTCGTCGACGCTTACCTGACCTTCGACCGGCGCGAGGAGGGCCGGCTCAAGACAACCATGGCTTTAGGTGATGGGCGACGGGTGAAAAGTGGCGGGGGGTGTCGCTTGTCGGGGGGGGGGGGCAGGACGGAGCGCCTCGGCCCTATTCGGCGGGGTACTGGTTGGTTTTGAGGTACTGGGCGAGGTGGACGGCGTTGCGGGCAAGGCCTGCGTTGGTGGAAGCCACCGGCGCCGGGACTTCCTCGAGGTCTTTGAAATCGATGGTTTGCATGGCCTCCCCCACCCAGTAGGTGCCGCCCTGGGCTGGAAGGGTGAACCCGACGTCGTTGAGTCCCTGCATCATGTCGGCGATGGTTTTGTGGGCGCCGTCCTCGTTGCCCACCACAGCGACGGCTGCTACTTTCCCGTACATGATGGGTCGGCCCTGGTCGTCGGTTTCGGACAGTTCGGCGTCAAGGCGTTCCATGACCTGCTGGGCGACGCTGCAAGGGTGTCCCATCCAGATCGGGGTGGACAGGATGAGGATGTCCGCGGCGAGGATCTTCTCGCGAATGATCGGCCACTGGTCCCCGCCGCCCATGTCGGTTTGCACCCCACGCTTGACGTCGTAATCAACGACCCGCACCAAGGACGTCGTGACGTCCTGGCTGGTGAGCTCGTCGAGGATGTGCTGGGCCATCAGGTCACTACTGGACGGATCCGGGGACGGGGTGAGGGTGCAGACAAGGGCTAAAGCGGAAAGATCGGCCATTGGATGTTTGCCTTTCGGAAGCGGTCAGGTGAACCAGGTGGTGGGGCCTGGGAGTGGGACTTGGGGGTGGGCGCCATCATCACCTGGGACCATCACACCACCAGAGGGCACCGAAGGCACATATTCCTGACAAATCCGTCTCCATTCCGCCTCCGATCCGCACGTTGACCGGGCCACAACACCCCTCTCTACTAATAGGAGGGGTTCATGATTTCAAGCAGTCGGCATCATGAATGTCGACAAGGGGTGCACGGCAGAAATAGCCGCCGGGCACCCCTTCCCTCTCTCCTTGCCCATACCTTTCACTGTCCACAACGCAGGCAGCCCGCCCACAACCCACCGGGCGTCCGCCTGCACACCACAGACGACCGATTCGTGTCGAGCGCTTACCTGTGGCGCGGCCTGATAGAGCAGAAACTCGAGGTCGCTCACCCGTAACGGAGGACGCCTGACTGGTAACGGTGGTGACGGTCGCAGGGTGAGGATCCAGCAGTGGTACCGGGGCGTTCGACAACGATGAAGCCTGCGTGTGCAGGTCCGGCGTGGTCGGCGTTCCATGAATTGGACGCTCACATCAACAGGTTTCGGTCCTGAACCCGATGATGCGGTTCGCGGGCAGTGAACGGTCAACTGGTGGGGAACCGGTTGGGCAGTAGATGAGTCCCGAGGGTGGCCCTGCCGAAAAGAGGATCTGATCATGTCCCTGTCCGAAGCTGAACGTCAGGTGTGGAACGAGCTCGAGCGGACCCTGGCAGATGATCTTCCGCAAACGAAGGTCGTTGAAACAAACGAGGACTATTGGGCGCCGATCATTTCGTCGTTGGCCCTGCGCGTCCTGTGGCTGAGCGCGGCTCTCGTAGCAGGTGTCATCGCGCTGATAGGCGGTGTGTTCGCGTACCAGCTTCCCCTGGCACTCACGGGGTTGATCATCGCCTGCATCGCCGCCCATTGCCTCCATCAAGGCCGGCAGCAACCTCAACCACTGGACGAGTACGACGACTGATGCCCCCAGCACGTCTTGTTCCTCGCCGACACCATCTCATTCACCTGCCCTCTACCGGTTCTTCACATAGCAGGCCGCACCCCAGGCCCAACTTTGAATCTGTGGAAGGCACACTATGAGCCGTACCCAGCAAATGATGAACAGTCACCCGCGAACCAGTGGCTCGCCTGCAAATAATCACGCCGTGGCTGCGGCCATCACCGCACTGATCAGTTGCGCTCAGGCATGCGTCAGTTGCACTGATGCGTGCCTGGGCGAAGACGAAGCGTCGCACTTCAGAACCTGCATCCGCAGGAACCAGGACTGTGCGGACCTGTGTCGGGTCACCGCAGATGCCCTCCTGCGTCAGACAGAACCCAACGATCAGCTCATCCAACAACTTCTTATGACCTGTCGGATCGCCTGCAATGCTTGCGCCACCGAATGCACCCAACATGACCACCACGCCCATTGCAGGATCTGCGCTGAAACCTGCAGGGAAGCAGAACGACCGCTCACCGACCTCCTCGACGCAAAATCCCGTCCAGAGAAGCAGGAAAACTGATCGACGACCTGGCCAGGGTGTGGATCTCAGGCAAGGGTTTCGGTGCGGTCAATGTCCGTGATGTAGGACCTGTGGTGGGTTCAACGGGGTGTGCAGTGTTTAGTTGAAGCACCGCGATGCTCCTACGTTCGTGCGTACCAACCCATGCGTAGGCGGCATTTTCACGATATGGCGCATGACCGCAAACGCGCACCGACGAGCTCTACAAAACTGCTTCGTACCCGGGTTGGGCTCACGTCACAACGAGGGTTCCTTTCCTCTTCCGTGGTTGTTGGTTTATGGCAGGGCTCTTAGCGTAGGAAGTGCTGGATGAGCAGCACCTACCCGCGGCCCTGCGCCGCAAAAGGAGTACGCATCATGAAAGCCCTTGTCTGGCATGGCGAAGGCGACATCCGCCTCGACACCGTTGACGATCCGAGCATCCTCGACCCGAACGACGCAATCGTGCGCATCACGCGCAGCGCGATCTGCGGCACCGACCTCCACTTCATCCGCGGCACCATGTCCGGCATGAAGGAAGGCACGATCCTCGGACACGAAGCCGTCGGGGAAGTCACCGCCGTCGGCGCAGCGGTCCGCCGCTTCGCCCCCGGCGACCGCGTCGTCGTCTCGTCAACCATGTCCTGCGGCGTGTGCTGGCAGTGCCGCGCCGGACACACCGCCCAATGCGACATCGCCAACCCGAACGGCCCCCAGGCCGGCACCTGCTTCTTCGGCGGCCCGCAGACCACCGGCCCCGTGAACGGACTGCAGGCCGAATACGCCCGCATCCCCTACGCCTCCAACACGCTCACCGCGCTGCCGGACAATGTCAGCGACGAACAAGCCATCCTGCTCTCGGACATCTTCCCCACCGCCTGGTTCGGGGCGCAGCTCGCCGGAATCCGGCGCGGTGACACCGTGGCCGTGTACGGGGCGGGTGTCGTCGGGCAGTTCGCCGTCGCCTCCGCTTTCCGCCAAGGAGCGTCCCGTGTCTTCGCGGTCGACGGCGTCGAAACCCGCCTCGTGCAAGCCCTGGACCAGAACGCGGACGTCATCAACTTCAACCGCGAGGACCCCGTGCAAGCCCTCATGGACGCCACCCAAGGCATCGGCGTGGACGCCGTCATCGACGCCGTCGGCGTCGACGCGCAGCGCCCATCATCCGGACCCGCCGCAGCCGACAGCGAGCAGCAAGCCGAAATGTTCGCTCAGGAGGTCGCCGAAGTCGCCCCGAAAACCAACGTGCAGGGCGAGAACTGGGTACCGGGGAACGCCCCCTCCCAGGTCTCCCAATGGAGCGTGCAAACAGTCAGGAAGTACGGGCGGATCGGCATCATCGGCGTCTACAGCCCACAGATGATGAGCTACCCCATCGGACAGGCCATGAACAAGAACCTCACCATCCGGATGGGCAACTGCGACCACCGCTCCGTCACCCCACCCCTGCTGGACCTCGTCGCCTCCGGCGTCTTCGACCCCACGAAATTCATCACACAGCACGAACCCATCACCGACGTCGTCGACGCCTACCTCACCTTCGACCGGCGTGAGGAAGGCTGGCTGAAAACAGTACTGACAACGTCGTAATCGCCCCTTGCACCGTTTTCACGGCAGAGCGTCTCGATCTAAGACACCCGGCCGTATGAGACAGTCTCCGGTCTCCGGTTGCCGTACTGAAGGGAGCGTAAGGGGTGCAGAGCGCACAGCAAACAAACCCGACTGAGGAACTGGAAGGCATTGTTGGTTTCGCTGCCCGCTCCATCGAAGCTTTAGGCGAGTGGGGTGTTGGCTTATTCACCCTCCTGGAAACAGTCTTTCCGCCGATCCCCAGCGAAGTCATCCTGCCTCTGGCCGGGTTCCTGACCCGCCAGGGCAGCATGAGCATCGTCTTGGTCTTCATCACCAGCACCCTCGGCGCGTACCTCGGCGCCCTCCTGCTCTACAGCATCGGGGCAAAGCTCGGGCTTGAACGCTCCATTCGCTGGCTGTCGAAACTACCGTTGGTCGACCGGCACGACTTTGAGCGGGCCGCCGGCTGGTTTGAGCGGCACGGGAAATCGGCGATCTTCTTCGGTCGGCTCCTGCCAGGGGTGCGCAGCCTGATCTCCCTGCCCGCTGGTGCCGAACACATGAACCTGCTGACCTTCAGCATCTTCACGGTTGCCGGCAGCGCTGTGTGGAATGCACTTCTCATCGGGCTCGGGGCCCTTCTGGGTAGCCAGTACCAGCTCATCGACCAGTACTCCCAGTACCTGAACTACGCCGTCTACGCAGCCATCCTGCTCACCATCGCCTCGCTCATCAAACGACGAATCAAACGACGTCACAACGGGGTTTAGCATTTGCCTCCGGTTTGCGTGGGTTATTGCTGCGCGTTGGGCTCAACCTTGTTGGAAGGCTGCCTCGAGGTCCTGGGCAACTTGCTCTGCGGTCTTTTGGTCAGTGAGCATGGCCTGGATGCCGTTGATCATTGCGTTGTTGAAGACGTCGGTTGCCAGGACATCGATGTTGTAGCCGAACTCACCGGTTCCGTCAGCGATCTTGGCGGAATCTGTGACGACCTGGGCAAACAGTGGTGAGGTGTCGACGCCTTCGGTGTCGACCGGGAACGGCGGAATGGTGCTCTGGTTTTCGATGGTCCACCGCCCGTGTTCGGGTGTCATCAAATAATCGAGGAACGCGATAGCAGCTTCGGGATTGGCGGTAGACGCTGAGACGAGCGGCCCTGAGCCGAGACCGCCGCTGAAGATACCTGTGCTGTCCTCTGCGGGAAACGGGACGTAACCGACCTCGAAGTCGACGCCGTTCTCGATTTCGGGTGCCAGCCAGCTGCCGGTGGGGAGAATTGCTGCCTCCCCTGAGTAGAAGAGCGCGTTGGCGTCGTCGTAGGAGAGCGACGTGGGGAACTCCGTCATGTGTCCGGTGGTTCTGAACTCATTCCAGGTTTCGAGCGCCGCGACGACGTCGGGTGAGGACCACGGTGTTTCACCTGCGAGCAAGCTGTCCATGCCATCTGGTCCGATGCGGCTGGACAGGGCCATGCTCAGGAGGTGACCTCCCTGCCATCCTTCTTTGTCGCTGATAGCGAACGGGGTCATTCCCGCCTGATCGATCTGGCTTGCTGCTGCTTCGAGATCACTGAGGTTCTCGGGTTGGGCGATGCCCAGCTCGTCGAAGATCGTCTTGTTGTAGAAGAGTCCGATGGTTTCGATATCTCCCGGGATGCCGATCACTTTCCCGTCAGAGGTGACCCGTTCCTTTGCGAAGTCATAGACCGGCCAGTCGTTCTCTTCGTACGCGTCGGTGAGGTCGTAGAGCAACCCGGCCTCGGCTAGTGCACCGGCGTAGCCGGGACCGGAGCCCCAGCTGAAAACGTCAGGGCCTTCACCGGATCGCAGCTGGGTTTGCAGGACCGTCCTCATACTGTCCAACGGCATGACTTCGAGTTCGACGTCGATGTCGGGGTTCTGCTCTTCAAACGTGGCGAGGTCCGCATTGATCAAGTCGATGCTTTCCGCATCTTCGGGTTGCTCGATGAGGTAGCGGATCTGCGCACCAGCGCCGTCGTCGCCCTCCGAGGAGGTGGGGGCGATCCCTGTGCAGCCGGTCATCATGAGCGCCAGCACCGCGGCGGACGCGGGAAGGGTCGTTTTCAGGTTCTTCATGGTCAACATCCTTGTTTGATATGGAGTAGCTAACTGGTGACGTCGTGGTTCGCGGGTCAGCAACCTATCCCTTCACAGCACCTGAGATGAAGCCCTCGGCGACCTGCCGCTGCATCAGGATGAAAATGATGATCACCGGGACGACAGTGATCAGGGTGCCCGCGGCCAGCGGACCAATGTCGATGGAGCGCCCACCGGTGAATTGGTAGAGACCCGTGGTCAGCGGACGGTACTCCCCACCCGGCAGGTACAGCAGGGGCACAAGGAAGTTGTTCCAGTTCTGAATGAACGTGAAGACGGCCAGCGCTCCGGCACCGGAGCGCACCAGCGGCAACATGATCTTGACGAAGATCTGCCATTCCGAGCACCCGTCGACACGGGCGGCTTGCTCCAACTCGGTAGGGAGGTCAGAGAAGAACGCCCGCATGAAGAAGGTACCGAACGACACTCCTGTAGAGGTGAGCACCAGGATTACTCCCGGCAGTGTGTCGAGTAGGCCGATACCCCGGAGCTGAAAGAACAGCGGGATCATATAGGCGAAGAACGGCACGAGCAGCCCCAGCACCACCAGGTAGAACGCAATACTCCGACCCCTGAAGGGAAGCCGGGCGAAGGTGTATCCAGCCATCGTGGACAGCACCACAACAAGGACAGTACTGGGAACGGTCAGCAAAATACTGTTCAGCAGGTAGTCGCTGAACTTCCCCACCGTCCAGGCACTGACGATGTTCTCGAAAGACAACGACGAGAACAGTCCGAATGGGTTCGTCTGGGCGTCCACTTGAGTCTTGAGCGCTGTCGAGAAGATCAGGACAATCGGGAAGAGAGAGATCACCGACAGCACGATCAGAAGCAGATGCTTCCCTGACAGGGCGGTCCTGCGGCGCGGTGACATCCGGTTCTGGGCACGGGGTAATCGGTTTCCAGCCCTCCCCAGGGTTCCGGTGGTTCCAGTGGTGTCGATGGGCTGATTCCCTGTTGCGGTGCTGTTCGTCATGCGCCCGTTCCTTGCAGTGAGAGCCGCCGCTGCAGCCTGTTCAGGGCCACGGCGAAGGGAATCGAAAGAGCAGTGATCAGGAGCGCGAGCGTGGTGCCATAGCTGATCTGGCTGAGCTCGAAGGCACTGGTATAGGCGTAGGTACCCATCACATTGGTGGCGTTCGCCGGCCCGCCGCCGGTCATGACGAAAATGATGTCGAACACCTGGAATCCGCCGACCAGCGTGACCGTGGTGACCATGAGGAAGACCGGCATGATCTGCGGCAGGATGATGTAGCGAAGCTGCTGGCCGGCGTTGACCCCGTCGAGTCTGGAAGCATCCACCAGTTCGAGGTCCACATTGCGCAGCGCCGACAGGAAAATGATGAGCACGAACCCGCTCGTAGCCCAGATAGCTGTCACCAGGACGGCGTAAAAAGCCGTGTTCGGGTTCCCGAGCCATCCCGTGGCCAGACCGCCAAGACCCAGTGACTGGAGGATCTTGTTCACCCAGCCGTCAACCGGGTTGTAGATCCACCCCCACACGATCCCGATGGCTACCTGCGGAAGGACATAGGGAAGGAAAAAGGCGAGCCGGTAGAGAATGCTGGCGCCCCTGACCTTCCACAACAGCAATGCCTGAAGGAGGCCGATGACCAGCGGCGCTGCAGTGCCAAGGACGATCCAGATGAGGTTGTTGCCAAGCGCGTGCCACATCTCCGCGTCGGCGAACATCCTGGTGTAGTTACCCAAGCCCACGAAAGGCGGGGCGGGATTGAGCCCGTTGAAGTCGACGAATGAGTAGTAGATCGCATTGCCTAGGGGAAAGAGGAAAAAGACCGCCACCACCAGCATCAAGGGCGCGATGAGGGCTATCCCCAAACGAGCCTGCGCCCGCCTCGTTACCTTCGGTGTTGTTGACTCCAGCACAGCACCCATATCACGGTCCCCTTAGCACGTCGAAAACCCATCTCACGGACAACTTCATGGCCATAGCTGACTTCCTTGTCATGCTTTCCGAGGTTCGACGGGTCCGCCTGCCTAGCAGCGGAACCTGACCCCACTCTAGTTGCCCGCTTCCACAGGCAACGTGGAGTGCGGCCCTACCCTCACCAGGTGCTGCCAACGAGTCGTCCTGCCGCCACTACTTGACGAGCACAATGTCCGTTCCCTTCGCCAGCCCACTGAACAGTGCAGCGGGTACGTTCACAGCTGGGAATATGGGACGGAGTCGGTGCGAGCGTGAGGGCGGTCCGAAAGATAGCCGCGTTCAGCCGACGTGCCAGTGACGGCGAATGAGCTCCTCACGAGCCTCCTCGTCCTGTGCAGGGCCTCCATCCACTGTGGCGTCCTCGGTGTCACGTAGGCCCACGAGCACAGCATCGATGAGCGCTCCGGGGAAAACTCCGTCGGCCTCGAACAGCCCGCGCTCGGCCTCGAGCGCGTCTGCCGACTCTTCACGCGAGGCGGGCAGCTGCTCGAAGTCATCATGATTAGTGGTACTCAGCCGCTCAGCCAATTCCAGGCTATCGGGATCACTCAACCCGCGCTTCGCCGCGACGGCCATACCGGCCAGGAGCAAGTGCACATCGGCCGAACCGTCGCCGAGGCGGAACTCGACGGTCTGGGGATGTATAGCGGGTTCGGGAACGGGCTCGGTGCTACCAGGATTGGCGTGAGCGAACATGCCGGACAACACGCCCCCGCCCCAGGCCAATGGAACCCGGACCAGACCTGTGCGGTCCTTCATACCCCAGCAAATTCCCTCCGGTGACTCGTCCCCACCCGTGAACCGCAGGTAGGACGTGGGCGCCGTGTTACCGAACGCCGTCAACGCCATAGCCGCTGAGAGGTAGCCAGCGATCAGCCGACGCCCGACGTCGTTGATCCCTTCCTCGCCGACGATGGTGCTGGCACCGTCTTGCACCAGCCGACTGTGGATGTGCAGGCCGTTGCCTGCGCCCTTGCTACTCACTAACGGGGCGAAGGTCGCCTCGAGCCCGTGGGAATAGGCGACTTCACGCACCACCCACTTCGCCAGAACAAGGTTGTCGGCTGCCTGCTCCAACGGCACGGGTTGGAGTTCGATCTCGTGCTGGACCAACTGCCGGTCGTTCTCAAGGATGTTGCCGACCTCGCCATGAGCGTACTTAAGCTGCACCCCCATGGTGCTGAGGTGACCCAGCACCTGCTCCCTGACCCGCTCACCCTTAGAGAAGGGTCCCGATTCCTGATAGCCGCGCTCCTCCTCGACAGGGTAGATGCGCTCGGGTTGGTCGACGAGGTAGTACTCGAGCTCACCGAACGCTTCGAGCGTCATACCGGTCTCTTGCGTGAGGGCTTCGGCGGCGCGGCGCACAATCTGCTCGCGGGCGTAGGGCAAGGGTTTGCCCGCTTCGTCGTAGAAGGAGCACAACACGTCGAGCGAGGACCGCTCACCGAAGGGGTTGAGGAAAGCGGTTCGGTGACGCGGAACGATGTAGACGTCGCTGTTGGCGGTGTCGGTGCCGGGAAAGACACTCGAGCCGTCCACACGCTCGCCCCGCGTCAGCACCTCAACCAGATGTTCACGCGAATTGATGCAGAAGGCCACAGTTTTTAGACGGCCGTCGCCGCCAACATAGCGCAGGTTCACCTGACGCAGCCCCAACTGTTCGATCGCGTGCACAAGATCGGCACCGGTGAAATCAGCCGAGGGCTTGCCAAGCAGACGGACAAGCGGGTGAGGTTCCAACGCGTCGATAGTCATACTCCGTTCTACCAGCGCCGCAACGCCGAGGCCCTGACGTGGGCCACTAGAGACTGCTGAGGCGGTTTAGAACTGGCAACACCCAACTGGAAACTAAACCTTCAGCAGTCCCGACCTCAGTTCTCCCTCAGATGCAAGCGTCGCCTGGTGATTCGATGCATTAGTGCACGAGGTCAAGCCGCAGTCGACGAGTAGCGATGCCTTGACCTTCCGGTGAGGCGCCGCGTTAACTCATCAGTAGGCTTAGTGCCTGGTCAAGCAGCGGCTGGTGGTGAGCCTGGCCGCCGCGGCGCACTGCCCCTCTGGGTTAGGGGTGGTGTGTCGCCCCTCTGAGTTAGGAGTGGTACGTCGCGCAGGTCAGTCAGCACGCCAGAGAACACATCAGCACAGGTTAAATGACCCCACCAACGAGGGACCGCCCTAATCCGCTAGTGATCTGGGCTGATCCTCAAACCCATCTTCAGTAAGGAAGTTCTCCTATGAAGGCAGTCGTTTTCAAAGCACCGTATGAACTGTCCGTCGAGACCGTCGATGACCCGACCATCCAGGGCCCCCTGGACGCGATCATCCGCATCACGACCGCGAATATCTGCGGGTCCGACCTGCACCCCTACGAGGGGCGCAGCGAACTCGACCCCGGCATGGTCCTCGGGCACGAGAACATGGGCGTCGTGGAAGCCGTCGGCGCCGGTGTCGATCGGATCAGCGTCGGCGACCGCGTGTCCGTCCCCTTCAACCTTGCCTGCGGTACCTGCCGGAACTGCAACAATGGGTACACCTCGGCCTGCTTGCGGGCGAACCCGTCCGGTCAGCCCGGCGCCGGGTACGGGTACCCGATGATGGGCCCGTACTGGGGCGGCCAGGCCGAGCTGCTCCGTGTGCCCTGGGCCGACTTCAACCTCCTCAAACTGCCGGAGGGCACGGAGAACGAGAACGACTTCACGATGCTCTCGGACATCTTCCCCACCGGATACCACGCCACCGAAATGGCGATGGTCACCCCGGGGAAGTCCGTGGCCGTGTTCGGAGCCGGACCAGTCGGACTCATGGCCGCCCACAGCGCGTTCCTTCGCGGAGCATCCCAGGTGTTCGTCGTCGACAAGGAACCGGACCGGCTCGCCCTGGCCGAGCAGATCGGCGCGACCGCCATCAACTTCGCCAACACCGACCCTGCAGAGGCGATCATGGACGGCACCGACGGATTCGGCGCGGACTGCGGCGTCGAAGCCGTCGGCTTTCAGGCCCACGACCACCACGGCGAGGAACACCCCGAGATGGTTCTGGATAACCTCGTCAAGGTCGTCCGTGCCACCGGGCACATCGGTGTCGTCGGTGTCTACGTCCCCGAGGACCCGAAAGCCGCGAACGAGGACGCCCAGCAAGGCCGGATCGGGTTCAACTACGGGGAAGCATTCACCAAGGGCATCAGCATCGCCGGCGGCCAGTGCCCGGTGAAGAAGTACAACCGGGAACTACGCGACCTGATCATCCGCGGACGCGCGACACCGTCGTGGATCGTGTCCCACGAACTGTCCCTCGACGACGCCGTCGACGCCTACTCCAGGTTCGACAAGCGCGAAGACGGATGGACCAAAGTCCTTCTCCACCCCTGACTCATCCACCACATCCACATTCACCTGCTCGTACACTGGCACCTGCTCCTGCGCCGAGTGAGAGGAAAGGACGACCATGAACAGCATTCCCCCGAACGGTGGTGACGCCTCTGACTCTCACTCGGTTACCGGCGGGGACGGATCGGCGGACTGGGCATTCTCCGACGAGGAGGCAGCCCGGGACGCAGGTCTGATCCCTCCGGATCCTTCCACCCATGCGGCAGCCGCCGGGTCCGACACGGACGAGATCGTGACCGGTTCCTCGGACGAGCCTGCCGATGATCCTGATGCCCCCTCCGGAGGCGGGTACGACGCCCCGGATGACCCTGAAGGGCAGGACGCGAGCCAGGACGCCAGGTCTACGGACAAAGACGGAGAGGAGCAGGTTGGGGCCGATCGTCGGGACGAGGATCCGGAAGCGGTTGTTGTGGAGTCCGGGGATCAAGCGGTGGACATGAACCAGTACCCGGCTCAGCCCGATACCGGCCGCGCCTCCGACGGCGCCGACAGGACCGGGTACCAGAACGACGCCGACCCACCACGGGCCTAGTGCGTTAGAACCGTAAGTCGTCACACGGTCCCTCATCAGCGCCGCAAAGCGCTGGTGGGGGATCTCTGCGTGGGGGCTCTGTTGATCTACAGGTTCCGGTGTGGTGTGACGGACGGTACCTGAAGGAGGTCCGAGAGGGCCCGCTCGGCCGTCGTACAGACGTCAGCGCAGATCATGCAGTGCGGGTGGTCGTGTTTGCCGCATTCGATCGCGCAGGCGTTGCATGCTGTGCGGCAGGCGAGCAGGACCTGCTTGAGGAGCGTTTCGTCCTGGTCTGTGCGGCGGGTGAGCATGTTTGCGGTGACTCGGCACAGGTCTGCGCAGTCCTGGTTGCGTCGGATGCACGCGATGAGGTGTGAAGGGTCGTCTTCGGCGAGGCAGGCGTCGGCGCAGCTGGTGCAGGTCTGTGCGCATTCAGTCAGGGCGGTGATCGCGGCGAGAACGGAGTGATCCTGCGCCGGAGTGCCGTCCGTTCGGGGATGGGTGGTCATCATCTGCTGGATACGGCTCACAGGGTCGTCCTTTCCAGGACATCGAGGATGTTTCGGGGCGTCACCGGCCGTTGTCCGGCCGCTGGCACTGGGTGGTCTGTCTTCGCCGAGGTAGGCGCGCTTAGGGCTCAGGTTTCAGGGCGGTCGGGAGGGGCTCCATGAGTCGAAGAGCGGTAGAGGCGGTCCGCTGCGACACAGAGGAAGACCAGGCCGGTGAGCGCCATCGCAAGCAGCTGCGCCAGGGCCCCGACGATCAGAAGCGACGCCCCTCCGATCAGAAGAGTGATGAGGATCAGAATTCGCCTGACCCGTTGCGGCAGGAAAGCCGCCAAGGAGTGCTCAGCCGTCGTGTTTCTCATGTCGGTCTGGGTGTAGGGAAGGTCATCGGCGAGGACCCGCTCGAGTTCCTCCCATGCCTGACGTTCGTGCTTGGACAAAGACACAAGGTTTCCTCCCTGATGGTGTCGGTACCGGAACCCACTTCACCGGACCCGCCAGGCAGATGCATCAACTGATTCGATGACCCAGAGTGTTGACTACGTCCGAACCCGTCAGGCCTGGCGTGGGCCCGGGGACGTCGCCTCCGTATAAGGAGGGGCGTAGTGGGTTCGGTGGCATCCACACGCAGAAGCGCCGCACATCCCGTTGGGGATGGGCTGCTTTGACGAAGGTTCTGCAGGGCGAGGGGATGAGCGTCATTGAAGTGAACAGGCCCGATGGCCAGCACCGTCGGCTCAAGGGCAAGATAGATTCACTGGGTGCGTATCGTGCAGCCCAGTCCGTCGTCTCAGGTAGGAGTACCGCGGTCCCGGAAGCCAAGGACGGGCCTGCCCCAGTGCCTGCGGGTCCTGTGCGCAGTACGAGTATCCACCAAAATCCGTACCCCGATTCCTCCGGAGGCCCTACCGTACTCCGGGGACTTGTCCGGCGATTCAAACCCTAGATTTGGGACCTGCCGCTATCGAAAACTGAGCCAGGCCATTCATGCAACAAAAAGTAGGCGTTACGTCAATAACCTTGGCCGGAACAGGCGTCTTATGATCGGCGATGAAACGGATCGACCATGGGTGAAGAAGGAGCGTAAGCGATGTCCGGTGTTGTCGTGGTGGGCCAGGTGGCACGGGACCTTGTGCTCACGATTCATGGGATGCCCGACGAGGGCGGCTCGGTAGCTGTTCACCATCGTCGGGAACTCCTTGGTGGCAAGGGTGCGAATCAGGCAGTGGCGTGCCGTCAGCTCGGCGCTGACGTGCAGTTGGTCGGGGTGGTCGGCGATGACCGGGCCGGGCAGGATGTGGTGAACCAGGCGGCAGAGGACGGAATCGGTGTCACGTGCGTAGTGCGCCGCCCCGGTGTGGCGACCGCGCTCCTTGTCGACATTGTCGAGCCTAACGGTGTCCGGCGGCTCCTTGAGGACGTGGCTGCCGGGGTGCTGCTCACTGCCGAAGATGTCCGGGCGAGCCGGGAGCTGCTGCAATCGGCCGATGCTGTGCTGGTCCAGCTCCAGCAGCCTGGGCCGGCAGTATCGGAGGCACTTGAGGGAGGCGCCGCGGGTGGCGCCCTGATGGTGGCCGATGGCGCTCCGGCCGACGAGGACGTCCGCCGGCTGGTTCTATGCCACGCCGCAGTCGTGCGCGCGGACGAGAAGGAAGTCGAAGCTTTGGCCGGATGGAAGCCCCGGAATGTGACGGAAACCGTTGATGCTGCGCGGTCGCTGCTGAGTGAGGGTCCGCGCGTCGTCGCGCTGGCCGCACCAGGAGAAGGGAACGTGGTGGCCTGGCCCTTAGGACATGTGGTACTGCCCCATCTTGATGAGGCACCGTTGGACCCGACCGGCGCAGGCGACGCCTTTGTTGCCGCGCTCACTATCGGTCTGCTGCGGGGTGAGAGCCCCGAGTCGGCGGCATGGTGGGCCGCGGCGGCTGCGGCGCAGGTGGTGGGCACAGCAGGTGGACGGCCTGATCTCAACGCCCACCAACTGGGTGTCGACGCGCGGCACGCACAGGGGGCGAACCGGGCAAACAACTGAGGTGCCCCCACCGCCGTTCGGTTAGCGTTGTGCCCGTGTCGAACTCTTCATGTGATGCCCATCCCTGGCGGGTCGACGAATCAAGTTTCAGTTGGGATGGGCCTGGGATTGCGGAGTCGGTTTTCGCACTGGCCAATGGATACGTCGGGGTCAGGGGCACCCTGGACGAAGCGCAGCCGAGTCTGTCCCCGGGCACATTCATGGCCGGCGTATATGAGTGCCACCCGCTGTCCTACCCCGAGGAGAGCTATGGGTATCCCGAGCACGGCCAGGCGATCATCGGTGTGGCCGACGGCACCGCTATCCGCCTGCAGGTGAACGGTGTGCCGCTCGACATCCGCGAGACACCACCCGAATATCACGAGCGCACACTGGATCTACGTTCCGGTACGCTGCGCCGCGAAACTCAGTGGGTCACCCCGGCAGGGCAGCGGATGCGACTGGTTTCCACCCGTCTGGTGTCGCTGACCCAGCGTTCGGTCACGGCGATCCGTTACGAGATTGAAGCGGTTGATTACGCAGTCCATGCAGTCATACGTTCAGACTTGGTCGTTAACGGAACAGCTTTGCGGGTGGACAACGCCGATCCGCGGGTAGCTCACGCACTGGAACAGCCGTTCCGGTCATGGTTTGGCCGGTGCCATGAGACCGGCGGCCTGCTGGTGCACTCAACGCGCGGAAGCCTCATCGGGGTAGCAGCCGCAGTTGACCACGACGTTCACATTCCCGAAGGCGGCCATATCTCCACACACGGGGATGATGACCAGGTAATCACCACAGTGGTCGCCGACCTCCGGCCCGGGGAAAAGGTCGGCTTCACTAAGTATCTGTGCCACGTGCGGTCGTCGGACGATGATCCTGCCGACCTGGAAGCGCAGGTGCTCGCTGCACTGGACGGGGCCCGGGAACGCGGATGGGAAGGACTTACCGCCGACCAGCAGTCATTTCTCGACCGGTTTTGGGACGGTGCGGACGTGGAAGTGGGAGGGGATGCCGAGTTGCAGCTGGCAATTCGCTTCAACCTGTTCCAAGTCCTCCAGGCTTCAGCGTGCCTCAGCCGGGCACCGATCGGTGCCAAAGCCCTCACCGGCTCTGGCTACAGCGGTCACACCTTTTGGGATATCGAGGGATTCGTCGCGCCGACGCTGACGCTGCTGTACCCGGAGGGCGCGGCGCATCTGCTGCGATGGAGGGCCTCAACCTTGGAAACCGCCCGGGAGCGTGCTGAGGTCCTTGGAGTGAAAGGGGCTTCCTTTGCCTGGCGCACCATCAACGGGCATGAGGCCTCCGCCTATTGGCCGGCGAGTAGCGCGGCCGTGCACCTCAACGCCACGATCGCTCTGGCGTTCAATTTTTACGCCCTTGCCACGGGAACAACCCTCACCGCAATTAACGGCTTTGATGTCCTGATTGAAACTGCCCGGATGTGGGCGAGTACGGTTCATCAGGACGACGACGGTCTGTTCCACCTTTTCGGCGTGACCGGACCCGATGAGTACACCGGTGTCGTGGATGACAATGTGTTCACCAATCTGATGGCTCAGCGCAACCTGAAGGCCGCGGCCGCGGCGTGTGAGGCCTATCCCCAGCATGCCGAGCGGTTCGATGTTTCTCCTTTGGAGATCGGTACGTGGCGTGGAATGGCCGATTCCGTATATGTTCCCTACGATGCCTCGCTCGGTATCCATCCCGCCAACGAAAGGTTCACCACCTACCGGGAATGGGACTTCGCCACCGATCCCGGCGCCTATCCGGTGCAGGAGCACGCGCATTATGTGAAGATCTACCGTCGTCAGGTCATTAAGCAGGCCGATCTTGTCTTGGCTTTGTGGTGGTGCTTCGACGCATTCACGGCAACACAGACTGCCCGGAATTTCAGCTATTACGAGCAGCGAACCGTCCGTGATTCTTCCCTATCGGCTACCGCGCAGTCCGTGGTGGCCGCGCGGGTAGGTCATCTCGACCTTGCCCTGTCCTACCTGCGCGAGACTGCGTTCATCGACCTGCGCGATGTAGAGGGCAACAGCCACCAGGGGGTACACCTCGCCGCGTGTTCCGGGTCATGGCTGGCGCTGGTCAGCGGACTCGGCGGGTTACGAGCGGACGATGAGCAACTACATCTTGCCCCGCGCCTGCCGGACAAGCTCCACAGGATCGCCTTCCGTCTCCGATGGCGCGGCCAGCGCATCGGCGTCGACACGACCCGCTCCGGCACCACCGTACGACTACTCGATGAGGGCGGCCAAAAGGTTCCAATCTGGATCGACGGCACACTTCGCGTATTGACGGCGACACACCCTGTGACGTCGCCGCTGATCGTTCCACACCCGACGACAGAACCGCCGCGGCAGCCTCCCGGGCGCGAACCGCGAGACTAAATTCGGGCACCATCCTCTTTGATGCCGCACACACAGAAAGGAGGAGTCTGACGGCGATCTGTGAAACCTGCGGCAACGACTACGACAAAACGTTTACCCTCACCCGAGATACAGAAACCCGGACCTTCAACAGCTTCGAGTGCGCAGTCCGTGATCTGGCTCAGTGTGCAGGCACTGCGGCTGTTAGATCCTTGGCAAAGTGTAAAAGTCGGCCACAGCATCTACTGCTGCGCTCACTGCTCTCGACAAGAATCTGCCCCGGGGGCCGAGGACCATCCTGTTCATCGTGACCTGCACCGGTATCGCTCGCAGTGTCACCTGCGGGTACCCCGATCAGGGTGCCTCACCCCGGTGCAGGCGGTTGCTAACGTCAGCGCGGAGTGTCGGCGTCGTTCTGATACCCCGTCCGGTCTGGATCATCCGACGCTCGTGCCGCCTCAGGCTGGGACGGGTAATCACCACCCTGTACAGGATGGTCAACATCCGGCCGAGTAACGGGTCCTATGGGCTCACTCTTCGTTCGGTCAGCACCCACCGCGTCAGCGGCATCCTCATCAGCCGCGTCCCCATCGATGGTGGTCGTGATCGCGGAGACGAACTCCTCCGGCGGGGTCACGTCCGAGTCCATACCAGGACCCTGATCAGAGGTTGGGTCAGGTGGAATGATTCCCGCGTCACGCGCTGCTGTCTCCTCGGAGAACGGCCGACCTTGGTTGTCTTGTTTGGACGCCATATCCGTGCCTTCCTCCTGCATCTAGTTGGAGCTGCTCATCATTCCTTTGGCTCCTGCCTCCGCGCAACCATTTGCTCCTTGTGGTGTGCTGTTGCGGCTCTCCCCACTACCGCGCACAAGGTCTTGTCCTGGATCATCCGGCTGTCGGGCGCAGCGATGCCCTAGCACGCTCGCCACGAGGTGTAACAGGAAAAAGAGGGGAATCGATGGGTTACTTCTCGGGCTGGTCGAGACAATCATGGACGCAGGCTTACGTTCGCGATCGAGGAACCTCGACGCGATGTCGGCCCGATCCATCACACCTGTCAGGTGTCGTCAGAAGCTACAAGATCATGTGGAGGATGAAATGCCAGTTCGTGCCAGAGACATCATGACCGGTGGCGTGGAGTGCGTCGGTGAACGGGAAACCCTGGAGCAGGCAGCCCGGAAAATGAAGGACCTGAACGTGGGGTCGCTGCCCATTTGTGGGGAGGACCAGCGGCTTAAAGGGATGATCACCGATCGTGACATCGTCGTCAAATGCCTTGCCGATGGTGGTGATCCGAAGACCGTGACAGCCGGCGATCTCGGGCAGGGCAAACCCGTGACCATCGGAGCCGATGACGAGATCGACGTGGCCATCATGACCATGCAGGAACACCAGGTACGCCGGCTCCCTGTCATCGACGGACACGACCTCGTCGGCATCCTGACTCAGGCCGACATCGCCCGGAACTTCCCGGACGAGCGGGTCGGGGAACTCGTCGAATTCATCTCCTACTAACAACCCTGTCCGCTAAACGCCTGTATCCCTGAAAAGCAGGGAAATCTCCAAAAAGGCATGCGCAGAAGAGAGAAATGTGATGGCCGTCTGTGATACCTGCGGTAACGACTACGACAAGACGTTCACGATCAGCCGAGGTACGGAGACTCGGACCTTCGACAGCTTTGAGTGTGCGGTCCAGGCTTTGGCACCAGTATGCAGGCACTGTGGGTGCCGGATCCTCGGACACGGTGTAGAAGTGGGCCATAGCATCTACTGCTGCGCTCACTGCTCTCGACAAGAAGCTGCCCCGGGGGCCGAAGACAGAGTGTAAGCAGTAATCGCTTCTATATTGACGCTACCGAAACGCACCACCAACCCGTCCTGGGTCATCTTGTAGAACTGAGACTAGTTGAGGCGCTCTCCGAACAGCCCTGTCGACTTCATCACTCGTAAGTCCGTTGAACAACTGAGACGAAAAAGGGGTAAGCGGTGACAGACTCGCAGAGGCCGCCGGCGGTGCCCTACCGTCTGATCCCTGCGCGGGTCTCAGGTGAATGTGGACAGTTCCTCATCGACCTGGCGGCGCAGATGATGCGTTTACCGGCAAGCGGTACCTTCAAGGACCTCGCGGGCGGCATCATTCAGACAGGGCAGGATCCGCCTACTCGAGGGCAGCAACTCCAGGTGGACCCTGTGCGTGCGCTCAGCGATCTGGGTCTGCTGCGTATCCACGGGACGCAGTACAGCCTCACCGTCGAAGGAATGCGCGCAGCAGCAGCCCTCATGCCGTCATGGCCACAAGACGCTGAAACCTCAAACACCACACCATCAAAAGGATTTGATGAGCTCTCCTGACAGTTCCCGCGCCAACCACCCCTTACCCGCTCTGAAACCTGTACCGGTGGATCCATCGGTCGTTCTCGATCGCGTCGCTGCCCAACCACACACGGTCAACATTGCCGGCACCTTCCCTTCACCAGCCACCTCATCCGGATCGCCATCACCAGCCGATCCATCGGCTTCAAACATCCAGCAGTGGGATCCCGCGGAGCCCGGGTATCTCATGGCCTACCACCCCACCGACGGGTACTGGTGGCTGACGGTCGACCTGCCAGCAGGACAGTACGACTACAAAGTCACCATCGACGAGTCCTGGGAGGAGAACTACGGGGTGCGAGGAATGCGCAACGGCCCAAATCTCAGCCTCGAGCTACGCATCGCCCAGAAGGTCACCTTCTGCTTCGACTACGACACCAAGATCATCGAAACCACGGAACTCGACAACCCCACCACACCCCCACTGGCCCCCATCGACCAATAACGACCAGCACGCCCACCCACTGAGCATCATGGTCGAATTCGGGTTTGACTTGATCCGCACCGGGACTCGAGAAGGCATGGCTGTCAGGAAAGCCAAGAGCCTACTTCGTGGCAAGCAACCTAAGATTTCGAAGCACCTACCAGGCCTTACTGACGGCGGCGAGTACACGAGGTTAACGACACAGCCGTACTCCTATTCGCAACCGTTTCGAGCACGTCTCAAAAAGCTAAAGCTGGTCAAGACACTTCGAGCGGTCCTGCATCGAACGACCACTCCCCAGTGAATTCGCCGTTCTCGTAGTCTCGGAAACTTGTCTCGACGCGTTTCGTGTCAAAAGTCCTCATATTTGAGGTTTATGAGTCAGAATGTCCGAATGAGAAATCTGGGGTACACCTGTGAATCGCAGAGGTGAGTGGCGTTGTCTCCGCAGCGTTCGATGGCCGACCAACGTTCGTATCAAGCTCTCTCAGCGTGCGTGTTTGAGACTGTTTCACAGTGTGCTCACGGCGGGTTGGAGGGCCCGGAAGCGGGCCACTCGCACAGCCGGATTTACGGCATCAGCGTGCCCGGGTGGTCAAGATATCCGGGGCGGGTTAGCCGCTGGTGCGGGTTGTTAGGTCGGTGAGGGTTTCGTTCGCGGTCCAGCTCCGCAGTAGGTTCAGGGCGTCCGCGGAGGGTGTGGCAGGTTCGGTGAGGTAGGTCATGAGGACCAGCCCGGGTGTCGAGGTGATGGCCAGGGTTTCATAGCCCAGGGTCATGTCACCGACGATGGGGTGGTTGATGCGCTTGGTCCCGGTTGAGTGGGTCCGTACTGTGTGTCCGCCCCACCAAGTGCGGAACTCGTTGCTGCGGGTGGCGAGCTCACCGACGAGGGCCATCAGGGCTTTGTCGCTAGGATCCTGGCCGGCGAGCAGCCTCATCCCCGACACGGCCTCCAGTGCGGTCGTCTCCCAGTCTGGGTAGAACACCCGGGAACGCTCGTTCAGGAACATGTAGCGGGCGCTGTTCAGGACAGGCTTTCCCGCGGGGAAGAGGTCGGGAAACAGTGCCCGGCCCAAGGGATTGGACTCTACGGGGTCCCCGAGGCGGGTCATCGCGATCGCGGGAACATCGCTCATTGCATCGATCAGCTGCCCAACCCGGGTTGATACCCGGGGTTGGGGTTTCGTCCGGGGTGCCCGGCGCGGCCCGGATGCTGCTCGTGTCAGGTCGAACAGGTGCGCGGTTTCCGCCTCGTTGAGTTGCAGGGCCCGAACGAGAGCGAACAGCACGCTCTCGGACACGCCGCTGAGGTCCCCGCGCTCCATCCGCGTGTAGTAGGCGGTACTTACCCCGGCGAGTTGAGCGACTTCCTCGCGGCGCAGGCCGGGGACGCGGCGTTCCCCACCGAACACGGTCAAACCCGCAGCCTCGGGGGTGAGGCGGGCGCGCAGCGCGGTGAGGAACTGCTGCACGTCATTACGGGTATCCATACCCTCAAGGCTAGGCGCGTCGATGACGGAATTGGGAGTCCCTGCCGTTATCTCCCAACCCCCACGAGCTGGGCCCGCCCTTCCGTCCGACAATGCGTTTTTCGCCGCTGCCGGGCGCCGCTGGGGGATAACACCAGTGGCTCTCACCCCAACCTGTTTCCTGCCTACCGTTGAAAACATGACCAACAACATGATCACTGTGAACAACGACGTGAAGCTTCCCGCTATCGGACTCGGCGTCTTCCAAACCCCACCCGAGGAAACCGTCTCAGCTGTCGAGGAAGCACTGCGCGGCGGCTACCGACACATCGACACCGCTGCCGCGTACGGCAACGAAGTGCAGGTGGGCGAGGGCATCCGTAACTCAAGTGTCCCCCGCGAAGAGGTCTTCATCGAAACGAAGATCTGGATCAGCGATTACGGCTACGACGCGACCCTGCACGCCTTCGACAAGAGTGCCGCCAAGCTCGGCGTCGACTACATCGACCTGCTCATCCTGCACCAGCCGCTGCCTTCCGAATTCGAGCTCACACTTAATTCCTACCGGGCGCTGGAGAAGTTACTGGACGATGGCAAGGTTCGCGCGATCGGTGTCAGCAACTTCATGCCCGAGCACCTCGACCAGCTGCTCGCCGCGACGACGGTCGTACCGGCCGTCAACCAGATCGAGCTGCACCCCTACTTCCAGCAGAAGGACTTGCAGGCGCTGCACGCCTCGCACGGCATTCTGACCCAGGCGTGGTCGCCCATCGGCGGGGTCACGACGTATATGCCTGATGCCAAGAGCACCCTGGATGACCCGACAATCCAGGCCATCGGCAAGACGCACGACAAGACCCCGGCTCAAGTCATGGTGCGCTGGCACCTTCAGCAGGGCCGGTCGGCGATCCCGAAATCGACCAAAGCCCACCGCATCGCTGAGAACTTCGACGTGTTCGACTTCGAACTCAGCGCCGAGGAACTCGCCGTGATCGATGCTCTCGACACCGGGGTTCGCGGTGGCCCCCCGGTCGAGGCAATCACCCGCGAGGCTTTCGCCTTCACTATCCCCGAGGCCTGATCCCTTTTCCGGCGTGGGCGGCACCCCGCCGCTCCCGCCGGAACCGCCGGAACCGCCGGAACCGCTCAACCCTCCGCACGCCCCGCTTCACCTGCACACCCTTTGATAGGAACACGCACCATGGAATACACCCGACTCGGCACCTCCGGGCTGAAGATCAGCCGCCTGACCCTGGGCTGCATGGCCTTTAGCGACCCGAACCCGATGGCCGACTGGTCCCTTGGCGAAGACGGCTCCGCGCCGCTCTTCCGACAGGCGGTGGAGCTGGGCATCACCTTCTGGGACACCGCGAACGTCTACGGCATGGGCAGTTCAGAAGAGATCGTCGGTCGCGCCATGCGCGAATACAGCACCCGCGAGGAAACTGTCCTCGCCACCAAGATCTACTGGCCGATGAACCAGAACCCAGGTGGTGGCGGGCTGAGCCGCAAAGCGATCCTCGAACAGGTCGATGCCTCGCTCACACGCCTCGGCACCGACTACGTCGACCTACTGCAGATCCACCGCTTCGACCCCGAAGTCCCCGTGGAAGAGACCATGGAAGCGCTGCACGACGTCGTCAAATCCGGTAAAGCCCGCTACATCGGCGCTTCATCGATGTGGGCGTGGCAGTTCGCGAAGATGCAGTCGGCCGCTGTGCTGAACGGGTGGACGAGGTTTGTCTCAATGCAGGACCAGTACAACCTGCTCCAGCGCGAGGAAGAACGCGAGATGCACGGCCTGCTTACCGACCAGGGCGTCGGCAACTTGGTCTGGTCCCCGCTCGGCGGCGGCATCGTCGCCCGCCCCTGGGGAGACAAGTCCAGCACCCGCGCCAAGTCCTACCCCACCACTGACCAGTTCGGCCGGCCCCTCTACCTCGACTCCGACAAAACGATCGTCGACGCTGTCGAGCAAATCGCCGCCGAACGGGGCGTTGCCATGGCGACCGTCGCGCTGGCCTGGGTCCTGAGAAACCCCGTCGTGGACACCCCGATCATCGGCGCGACGAAGGCAAAGCACCTCATAGACGCCGCCGCCGCACTCGAGATCACCCTCACCGACGAAGAAGTAGCCGCACTGGAGGCCCCCTACACGCCCCGCGAGCCCACCTTCTTCTAGGCAGTACCGGACAAGGTGTTCCGAACCACGTCGGTTCGGAACACCTTGCCGCCTATCAGCCCTATGGAACATTCCGAGCGGTCGATCCGGGTTGGCGATGAGGATGTACGCACAGACACCCTTGCGCGCGTCGGCCACACCCCTTATAGGTGTCGATTTGGAGTACACCCATACCGGACGTCAGACGCTTTGGTACAAACCGTCAGATTAGGCTCCGATTTGTCATTTGTGGACAGTAGTTGTCGCAGGTCTTAGAGTCAAAGCTGACAGATGAGGGGTATTCGGGTGACCGGGCAGCGAGTTGGCTACATCAGGGTGAGCAGTCTTGACCAGGTGACGCTCCGTCAGCTCGACGGAGTCGCCCTCGACCGGAAGTACACCGATCACGCGTCGGGTAAGGATCAGAACCGACCCGCCCTGGAGGACCTACTCGATTTCGTCCGTGACGGCGACACCGTAGTCGTTCACTCGATGGACCGGCTCGCCCGCAACCTCGAGGACCTACGCAGCATCGTGCGACGACTGACCACAAAAGGCGTCCGGATCGAGTTCGTGCACGAGAAGCTCACATTCACTGGGGACGACAATGCAATGGCGACCCTGCTGCTGAACGTCATGGGCGCATTCGCCGAGTTCGAACGCTCCCTGATCCGCGAACGCCAGCGAGAAGGAATAGCCCTGGCAAAAGTGCGAGGCACCTACAAAGGACGTTCCCGGTCCCTGAGCCCAGAACGAGCTATCGAACTGTGCGAAAAGGCCGCCGCCGGCGTGCCCAAAGCAGTCCTGGCCCGTGAATACGGCATCAGCCGCGAAACCGTGTACGCCTACCTCCGCGCCGGATCCGGTCACAAGCCCGAGCCTGATCCTGACGGGGAGAGCACGCTGCGTGCCCTCGTTGAGAGTCTGCCCGCCGACACTAGGGACCTCCCCGACCTCACCCCTTACGACAGCCTGCTCACAACACCGACCGCACCCCAGATGCCGCCCCCTCAATAAGTACGTCACGCCGCACAGTCCAGGCGCTGGACCGGCGCTGGACCGGCGCTGGACCGGCGCTGGACTAGCGCTGACACGGTCAGCACTGCCCCGCAGACGGCTCATCTCTTCAGCCACTAACCGGTACAAGACGCGCCGTCTACCGCCGCCGATCATCTTTCGAGGTCGACCGCTGGTCTCCTCCGCGTTCTTTGGACCCGTTGGATATTACCTACGTGCGCGGGATCGGGAATAGCGACGTGCGAGGTCATTGAGGGCGAGTGTCGCGATGATAATGGAAACCGCTACGGCGGCCAGACCGACATAAAGCCCGGTCAGCATAGCCATGGGCGAGCTGGCTCCGGCCAGGAACCCAGCACCGCCGATCGCTCCTACCACCCAGAACACGATCACGGCGAGCACCGCAATGATCGACGGCACAGCACCCCGATGGTCCCTCAACCACAGCGCCGCACGTGCCTTCAGAACCCCCATGAATGCCATGCTCCCAGTCTCCAGTCACAACATCACAAGGACGCTGACGACACGTACTGGAATGGTCACAGTTCCCGGCACACACAGCCCACACCCCGCGGGTAAATCCCATCCTGCAGGCGATCAGGGCGACCAGTTGCCCAATACGCCGTCATCCGGAGATGTCGAGGCAATCGTTGATGATCCACCAGACATCGTCGATGGTGTACCCGCGGTCTAGGTCCTGGCTGAGTGCATGTGCCCGGACTGCTCGCATGGCGACACCCGCGTGCACCCAATCGACCGTCGCATCCCGATCGTTGGCGTACCGGTCCCACAGGTCATCGTGCCGCTTCTTCGGTAGGCGCACCATCGCTCCGTACGGCCCACGGAAATCATCGGCCGGGCCGTCGAAACGGACCGTCGCGAAACCGAGCCGCGCTTCGGCCAATAACAGCCTCAACCCGCTGATCCTCGGACAGCGCGCAAACACCCGCTCAATCGCTCGACCATACTCCTCAGGCCCCGGCTCTCTCACTGCGTCCCCCATGACAAGAAGTGCCCCACCCTCCCCACCAGCACTTTGGGCACTTTAGGCACTTCAGGTACAACGAACACATCTACCCCGCTAAACAGCTCCTTAGAAAGACCGGCACGCCGAGAAAAAGTCACATCCTCAAACTTTTTGAGGGGTGACGGCGGGCGGGCCAAGAAACGATCGGAGCTGACCGATTGATGCGTTCGCGAAGCGGCGCGCCTCCTGACCAGCTGTGCACGGCACAAGCTCCCCACGCTCCGCTGCTTGTCCCGCACACACCTGGACAGCAGGAACCAGTGGTCCGCCTGCACACAACCACCTGCGTCACCGACACGGTGAAGCTTGCCCCGAGCGAACGGTGGATGTGCACAGCCTCCTATCAGCGTGATCGCGATCAGCATGACCTCGGTCCAACACTGGGGGCCAGCAGGACGAATAGGACTAATAGGACTAATAGGACTAATAGGACTAATAGGACTAATAGTGGCAATAGGGACAGCATGGCTGGAGTCGGTTGCTGTAGCCGACCATAGGAGCTGTCCATGGCTGGGGTCAGGTCGGGTTATCCACGGCTGAGTTCAAGGAGCCATCCGGGTAGCTCCCCAGCCGTCGTAGCGGTGGATAACCCTCCAGAGCTGTCCCTAGGTGTGGGCAGCGGCGCAGAAAGGATCAGCCCCGTTTCTCCCGCTCATGTCTGCAATTTTGATGGCGATACTCTTGGGTCGTGACGAACTTCTACAACCAAAGCGATCTAAACCTTTACGGCGCCGAGGACGACTTCGAGATGGAAGCCATCCTCGATGCGATTGACGAGGCGACTTCGTCGACAACGCTCGACTCCGCTGAGCCTGCGGGTAAGGATTAGAGTCGGCTCCTTACGGCGCTGAGACGTGCTGCAAGTGGGCTGCCCGCGCGGATTTGCCGAGTGAGCCTGGGGTTTACCTGTGGTCGCGTGGTGGGGTACCGCAGTATGTCGGTACGGCGACGAGTTTGCAGAAGCGGGTGTCGACGCACCTTGGCGGAGGTGTGAGCCTCGCGGGATCTTCGTTGCATCGGAATGTATGTGAACTGCTGTTCCGGATCCCGCCTAATGTCGCGGGCAGTCCGACCCGGCAGAAGGTGACGACTGGGCAGGCGACCGCGATTCGGAGCTGCCTGCTGGGCCGTGACGTCTCCTGGCTCCGAGCGCATACTGAGCGGGACGCTGCCGCGTTGGATGCCCGGCTTCGGCATGTATTCCTGCCGCCGTTCAACCGGGCGTAGCCACCAAGCTACGGACAGCGAGGCCACCACGGCCATCCGTGAATATCGGGCGACACCGCGTGCTACAGCGGACCTGCAAGTCGGTCCTCCCGAGCCATTTACGGCAGGTGGGATGCTGGAGCTTCGTCGATACGAGGGAAAGCTGAGCGCGGATGGTTTCAACAGTGACTTTGATTCGCTCCACCGCACTATCTGAGATGGCACAGTACGCATCCGCGGCTACTGCGCCGGCAGATGCTCGACTCATCTTCTTCGCAGGGTCCTGCCCCCTCGATACGGCCGAAGCGTCGGTAAGTCAAGGCGACCATGCAGCTCAGGCTGCACAGTGCATCAGGAACATGACGACTGCTCTCCAAAAAGCTGGAGCGACCATCGAGGACGTAATCAGTACTCGGGTGCTCGTGGCGTCTACTGATCGGGATGACCTGTTCCGTGCTCGAAAGGACATACGTGACCAGTCGGGCTAGGGACGATGGCCGGTCCGGAAGAGGTTCGTGCTCGATCGGTGGGATGTAGCGAGCTCCTTCCACGCTGATGGGCAGGAGATTTTATCAAAGGCGCAGCCGTGATGGAGCCAACGAATTGTGCCCTGTGGTTCAGGAGGTTCGGTAGCGTTGAAGGTGGTGGTTGAGCAGCCGGGCACCATGAGAGTTTTCCTTACCGGAAGGTAGCCCTTATGGCCCATAAGCTCGGTGTGATACCGCATTTCAATGGTGAGACCGCGCAGGCTGACCTGCGCATCGCGGGTTGCCTAACCGTGAGCAGCAGTATCGCGTTACGGCCGCTGATTCGACGAGCGTTGTCCGTGACCGGTGTTCGTTCGGTCGTCGTGGACCTCACGACAGCGCGACATATCGACGTAGACGGACTCGAGTCGTTGCAAGCGTTCGTCCACACCATCACCGTAAACGGTAGTGACAGCCAGGACGATGACGCCACTGCGTCGCTTTCAGCACATAAGTCCGCGCAGATCGAGGTGCCCGACGAACTGCCTGCCTGCCCTGCCTACAGGGTGTGCCGGATCCCTTGGGAGCCTCCAGCGCGCACGCACCACGCCTCGACTGTGGCAAACGTGTTCGTCTGAACGCTTCCCTCGCCACCTCGTGTGATCACCGCGGACCCTAGTTTTCTCGTTGCCAGATGATGAAAGGAGAGAAGTTTTGAGCGTGACCACTGACGCCGCCGTCCTGCTGTCGGACACCGCAGAAGTGCTTTTCATTGCTGCCACTACTGATTGTTCACACGGGCTGGTCAGTACCGAGGTCCTGCACGCGTTGCAGCGAACTCTCGTATCTGTGCATCACACGCTGATCGCCATGGAACAGGCCCGCCCTGGCGCAGTGCCCGATTGTCAGGTCCTTGCCAGTCAGCTCGACAGCATCTCGACTGCCCTGGGACAGCAAGCCAATGATCCGCGCCCCAGGCTGCGGTTGGTCCCATGCCCAGCCCCTGTTGCCATACTGGAAGGACATACCGATGCCGGAGAATTACGATGACTCTCTCTGATGATGAACAGCGCCGCCTCGACGACATCGAGCACCAGCTCTGGGTAGAGGATCCCCGTTTCACCCGCCGGCTCGACACCCTTCACAGTGAGTACGTGAGCGGCATGCCTGGGGAGATCGATGTGCGGGGCCTGCTGATCGTGTTTACCGCACTCGTCATCGTGTTCGTCGGGATCATGGTCAATCTCCTGCCAGTGGGCGTGCTCGGTTTCGTGGCGATGATCGTCGGCGGAAACATTGCTCTTCAACACAGCACGCACCACACCTCGGAAGCGGCTGGGGTTCATACCTGAACATCAGATTGAGCGCCTAGTACGGAGCCTGAAAGCTGGTTCCGCATCCGGCCAGAGGATAAGCGGCGGAACACAAAGTCACCGACGCTGCGTCGGTGGACGTCTTCGCCTCTGATAACACTCCTGACCTAGCAAGTGTTGCGACGCTTACCAGAGTGCACCCGTCCTGCCGCACTCATCTGCCCACCCACAGCACAGCGGCGCAGGCCTGGTGATGTGGACTTCCTGCCACCGATGAGAAGCGATTTGGTTCCGAGCGTTCTAGTACCCGATGATCATTCTCGGACACTGCTTGGCTGGACGGTCATTGCCGGCCTTCCTTCTACTGGAAAGAACATGCCAGGGGCTGCAGGATACAAAAACGCAGCGGACACTGGCACCTCCGGACACCGCCGCCCTTGAAGATTGTGGAGTGACGAATGAGGTGTGATGAGTAGCCGGCTTCGCCCCGACGAGTTCTTCCCTCAGGACCTGGGTGTTCTGGCAACCGAGGATGTCGAGGTGCTCAACAGTAAAGTGCACCGGGAGCTTGAGTTCGAATACCGTGAGCACGGATACCCGGACCCCGAAACGGAGTTCCGGCTCGAGGACCTCAATGACGAGCTCGACCTTCGGGACGTTCTCGACGAGAACACAGCGGCCCGGCCGAGTAGCGAACACTTCACCGATGAATGAGATCTCCGCACCATGCACCCGACGGTGCCCAGTGGCGAGTATGGCCAGGAAAGCAGCGAGGGATCCTGTGATGACAGGCCACCAATAGACGCATACATCACTGATCGCGCGTGCGGTGGCCTGATGAGAGACTTCACCGTCGAGCCGCACACGCACAGCCATCTCTTCGTTTGCTGGAGCCGGGTGTTGTCGCTTCCAGTTATTAGTCGACGCATTCGGTGCAGTACTGACCGGTCGGTCCTTCCCCGGCGAGCTGGCTGCGGTGATGGACGAGGAAGCACACCTTGCAGGTAAATTCGTCCTCCTGAACCGGTACCACCTGCACCAATAGTTCTTCCTCGAGCACTGCCCCGGGCAGATCGAAGCCTTCTGCCGTGTCGGTGTCCTCGACGTCGATGAGGGCGGTTTGCGTTGTCGCACTGCGCTGGGCATTGATCGCTTCAAGCGATTCATTCGCAGGCTGGTCTTCTTCCCGGATGCGCGGGGCATCGAAATCAGTGGACATGAGAATGTGAGTCGCCTTTCTCCTGGAACCGTCGCAACAGGTTACCTGCGCCCGGGTCGCCGAAGCACGAGCTGTTTCCCCTTGTTTCTCATCCCCGTCTGCCGGTTCTGTGCTTTCACGTTCTGCAAGGACCCCGACACAAAAGAAAGTCTGACCGAGACCTCACCGGAACCGCGTGGACGGCACTTGGTCGGGAGCGATCACCACGCACTGCACAGTACTGAGTTCGGCTACCTCTAACACGGGATTTCCCGTCCCGGATGACGCGTGCTGCTGCATCCGGGCAAGGACTTTGCTGTGGTCTGCCTCTGTCTCATCGATGAGGTGTGACACGTCACCGCCGAGTATAGCGGTCAGCGGGTAAGTTCCCGTTCTCAAACGTTGGATCTTGCGGCCAGGGGAAAACGACAGAGTGAAACGGACCTCCGGAACGTCTCGGCCATGGTCCTTGGCGTACCGGTTTTCGTGGTGCAGGACAGCTGATAGGAGTGGATTCATCGATTCATTCTCGAGGCTCTTCGCGGCTTCGGAGGGAATGAAGGTATGCAGGCTGACAAGATGCTGCGGGTGGACGCTGGACACCACAACAACGCGTCCTGTGTGGACCTCGATCTGCAACCACGCCCGGTCTGCGTCGATCCCGCACTGCTCGGCGATCAACGATTTGGCTGAGCAATGATCCAGTGACGCCGCGAGGTGGGACAGCTCGGGGAAATTTGGGCTGGTGATCATGAACCCGTCCCCGACGGCATGGGCTCGTACTGTGAAGACCTGCATGTGAGACCGCCTTCAGGGTGCGATCAGCACCCGATGCTCACAGCGTAGAACCATCCGACGTCAAAGCACCACAAAAAACACTTTTTCTCAGCATGATGAGCATCTGATCTCGTCAATGACTCGACTGCGCCATCCCTATCAAGACCAAAGCACGCATAGGGGGTGGGATCACTGGTGTACCGGCGACCGTTTATCGTGAAGTCTCTGGTAGCTCATGAGCAGTGCGTATGAAAGCTGTACCTTCCGGATAGGAGGCACCTGATGCTGTCTCGGGCGCAGGTCTATGCTTCCCGGATGGGTGCACACACTGCCTCTCATGTCCTGGTCGTCGGCGTCGTCCTTCTCAGTGTTAGCGCCTGCACGGATGTGCTGACGGCGGAGAAGTTCGAGGCGTGCATGGCTGCGGAACAACACGCCATCAGCGCGTCCATCGACGGTGGCGCTGATCCTGAGCAGACCTACCAGCAGGCAATGGATGACTGCGGGTACGCCGACCTCACTGAGACCGAACGCGACGAGCTGTTCAACGGCCCCTAGAACAACGTTCACTCCGACAGCGAACCTATAAGCACCATTTCGACGAGGTGGGGGCGGACAGACGAGGACGACATGACGCGCACTCCCCCAGGCGACAACTCACCACAACCACACGACGCGCGCACGCCACACGATGCATACGGACCACATGGACCACAACAAGACACGGCGCCAGGGTCACCGAAGGATCCGAAGCCGGCAAAGGTACCGAGGCCAGCACTGAAGCCGGGGTCGGGTCGATTCGCGGGAGGCTTCTTCACCGCGGTCAGGTGGGTCGCGGGGACGATTGTCATCGTGATCGGCTTGTGGATCCTGTGGCAGGCCGCAGCGTACCTGTGGACTGTGCTTTTCCCGGTCCTGCTGGCACTGCTACTTGGCAGCGTCCTCTGGCCCGTCAACCGCGTCGTACGCAAAATCCTGCCGAACGCTGTAGCTGCCCTGCTGACCATCCTCACGCTCCTTGCCGCGATGTACGCGATCCTGCGGTGGATGATCCCTTCGCTGGTCACCGAATCAGCCGGGCTGCTGGAGAAGGCGCGTCTGCTGCTGGTCGACGTGAGCGCCTTCTTCCAAGGGCCTCCGTTCAATGTGCAGGACGTGGATTTGAGCGCACTGATCGAGGCCGGGCTCGACCAGATCCGCAACAACACCTCGGCCATCCTGACCGGCATCAGTTCAGGCATCTACTCCAGCGTAGGAACGGTCACTTCCTGGGTTGTTATTTTCCTGCTGGTCGTCGTGTTCGTGTTCTTCACCCTCAAGGACGGAGACAAGTTCCTCCCCTGGGCTGCCCATTGGAGCGATGCCCGCACCTACCAACACGTGCGGGCGCTGACCACTGCTGCGTGGGCGGCGCTGTCCGGGTACGTCCTCGCCCAGGTCGCCGTAGAACTCGTCGATGCCGTGTTCATCGGTTTGGGACTGTGGCTCCTGAACATTCCCTTGGCGCTTCCATTGACCGTGCTGATCTTTTTCAGCGCGTTCATCCCGATCATCGGGGCGGTGACCTCCGGTCTCCTGGCCACCATCGTCGCTCTCCTGGACGGTGGGTGGACCGCCGCACTTTTGGTCCTCGGCATCGTGCTGCTCGTCCAACAACTCGAAAGCAACGTCCTGCAACCAGTCCTGGTCGGACACTCCCTCCAAATCCACCCCGCCGTCGTGCTCTCCGCCGTCACCGTCGCAGGCACCCTGTTCGGCATCGCCGGAGCCTTCATAGCAGTACCCGTCACAGCCGTCGGCACCGTCATCCTCCGCTACATTCGCGATACGTCCTTCATCCCTGCACATCCATCCGCCGACGACGTACGAAAGATCAACCGCCGAGCACGAGCTTGGAAGAAACGAACACCAGGCCCCGACCCACAACCGGAAAAGTGAACGCACATTTCAGATACGTCATTGCGTTGGATCCGGCGCAGCTCCTCCCAGCACGATCGGTGCCGGACCGGGCTGCTGCTGGTCCTGCCGTTACGAAGACTCAGTCAGAGCCTGTTTCACGTAAATGTGCCCGTGTCGCTATCGCTATGCGTCCACGCTGCGTGTACGCGCTCCGGGTTTCGTTTACGCCTGGGAACAGGACGCTGTGGTGTGAGAAAACACGGGTGGGTGGGCCCGCCCCGGGATAAGTTGCCGTACCCCTTCACCCCCGGGTTGACACTCAGTTGTTACCTCGCCGTTGTTACCTCGCCGTTGTTACCTCGCCGTTGTTACCTCGCCGTTGTTACCTGGCTGGGTGGGCGGGGCAGTGCCGGTGTTTCGCTATCCAGGGGTGGATCACCGGCACTGTGGATGAGGTGTCTCGCAGCCCATCCGTCCCCCTTACCCATGGGTAGTGGGTTAGGCACGTCACACGATAGCCGCTGTCCAGCGTGAGCGTGAATTCTTTCGACGACTCACTGGGAGAGGTAGCGCCCTCATGTTGCTCGGGCCGGTCTGGTTGGGAGCAGCAGGGCGGTGATCTGGCCGATGATTGCCGCTTCCAGGAGCTCGCCGGCGACCTCTCGGACGATACCGGTGCTGGTGATATCCATATCCACGTTTTCCCTTCCGTGACCGGCACCACCACTGTCAAGACCGTTCGCTGCCGTGGGATTGGTCATGATGACCGTGCCGGACAGGAATCGTTCGGTGGGTCCCGACGCCGGTCTGTGGACATTCAGGAAAAGTTGCACCAGGACCCGCAGTTTCGGGTCGCGCCAGTACTCGCGCGGAAGCCCGGTCAGGGCGAGGTAATCATCGACGCTCATAGTGAATCTCTCCCACAAGTCTGAGGATGCACGGCTTGATGCAAAGTTCGAGCATCAAGTATCCGCAGCCATAAGTACGGACCAAAGCCCTTCACCATGTCCCTCCCTTCAAGCTACTCACGAGGACCTCAGCCGTCCGAAGCGTTCTGCTCGTCGCCTCAGACCGCTGAGGTCCTTCCCCCTTTGTCACACAAGTGTCAGCCTCGGACGAGCCAGTGCCAGTATTTAGCACCGGTTATGTTCGCGCTTCAACCTGAGAAAAGAATCATGCGTCGGTTGTGACCGTCATAAGGTCGGGCCATGACCGCCGACTCCCTATCCCTTCATGCCTCACGAATGGGTGGCTTCCCGAGAATCACGACGACCTCGAGGACTGATTATTAGGCCACCGGGAGCGGGTGTGGCCCCGTTCTTTAGACGGCGGTTCTATGACGCCAACGTGAGTACTGGTGCGGTAGGTCTCGTGGGTAGCCGGGTGTGTTCGCGTGATGGTGTGAGGGCTGCGCCGAGGGCGGAGAGGTACTCGGCGCGTCGCTTCGGTGAGATCCGTGAGACGGGGACAGGTGTGGTGCTGTTAGAAGGGGCGTCGGGGTAGTGCGTTGCGAGGCCGTCTTGTAGCAGGCGGAGCGCCTCGGATTTTTGCTGTGATACCGCGGAGTGGGTGGTGCCAAGTTCGGCCGCTATTTCGGTCACGGACCGGCCCTCGAAGAAGACTTGCTCGATGATGAGACGCATGCGTCCGGGCAGGTGCGCGACGGCCGCGCGCAGGTGCCGGATCTGCTCGTCCGCGAGCAGGGAGGCCTCGGGAAGCTGCTTGGATGAGACCCTGTCGACGAACATGTCGATCACGGTCTCGTCGAGCGTCTGCACGGACCGGCCGGCGTCATCGAGTGCAGCCTGGACGTCCTTGCGGCTGATCCCGAGTGTGGCCGCGAGCTCGTCGTTGGTCGGGGTGCGGCCGAGGGACGCGGCGAGGGTGTCCCTCGCGGCGAGGGTGTCTCCGATGCGGCGACGCACCACGCGAGGAGCCCAGTCATTGGATCGCAGGTCGTCGGCGAAGGCTCCTATGATGCGGCGTCGGGCATAGGCGCCAAACGGCACACCGAGCGTCGAATCGAACGAATCCGCCGAGGTGATCAGCGCAATCGCCCCCACCGAAGCAAGATCATCTCGCGACAGATGCGTAGCGCGCGCACACATCCTAGACACGAGGTATCCGACCAACGGCAGGTTATCGACGATGAGTTTTTCACGGTCACGTGAATGCATGAGCAAGCTCCCCAGCCAGCTAGAAGACGCTGCAACCCGGCACAATCGGCCAATCCTTCTGGCGCTTATCGGGCAGCACATTTCACGCTGACGCTACATCGGACACCACAGACCAGTTAGGAACCTGAGGCAACCCTGTCCCAAGGCTGAGGTTCCAGACGAATGTTGCACCGAACCTGCACATTCTTCGTGTGTTGAGGCCGAACTGGAGCACGCTCATCGGCCGTCGTCACCATCATTGCAGTTGTTACAGTCGTCGTTCACAACAGGCGGCACGCCCGGCGTTGCCAGCTCATGACGCACTATCGACGCTACTCAGAAGATGGTTAGGGCTCGTCTGATGTGGTGGCGACATCACTGACACTGAGAGTGTTGTGAGCGGCACCGCATCAGGCCCGGGTCAGCAGCACTTGCCCACGACAGGAGGTGTTCACGACAGTGTTTGCTGGATGTTTTGATGTTATTGGAAGTCGGCGAGCCAGAGGTCGGGGCCAAAGACTTCGTACTGGATGTCCTGTGCAGGGATTCCTCGGGTGATGAGGGAACTGCGGACAGCTTGCATGAACGGCAGCGGCCCGCACAGGTAGTACTCCGCATTGGCGGGAAGTCCGATGTCGTCGAGGTTCATGAAACCCGTAAACCCGTTCTTTGTCTGCTGGCCGTCCGTGGGGGGCTCCAGGAACCACGTGATGAGGGATGCATCGGGCAGTCGTGCGAGGTCCGCGCGGACCTGGTCCTGCAGGGCGAAGGACCCTGCGGAGTCATCGGCGTGCAACAGGGTCACCTGGCGTGCGGAGTTGGACTGGACGAGATGGGAGATCATTCCTGCCATGGGGGTGATGCCGATACCGGCGCTGGCGAACACGATCGGCCGGTCACCAGGCTTGAGCACGACGTCGCCGAAGGGCACCGACAACACCACTTCATCGCCGACATTCACGCTCGCGTGCAGAAGGTTGGACACTTCACCATCCGGTGTCGTCAGGCCGTGGAGGCGTTTGACGGAGAACTGGCGGTGCCGGCCGTCATCGGCGCGGGTCAGGCTGTACTGGCGCGGCTGGTGCACACCATCGGGCATCAATGCTTTCAGCGTCACGTACTGGCCGGGCAGGGACGGCTTCACCTCACGCTCATCGGTGCGCTCCACCACGAACGTCACGACGTCCTCGGTCTCCCGAATCTTCTCGGCAACCCGCCAGGAACGCCAGATCGTCTCCGGCGCCAGCCCCACAGCCGCATACATCGAACGTTCCTGATTGATCAGCACGTTGGCCATCAACCAGTACACCTCATCCCACGCCGCAGCGACCTCCGGTGTGACCGCGTCCCCCAAGACGTCCACGATCGCCCACATCAGATGCTCATGAACGATCTCGTACTGATCCGGCCGCAACCCCAGCGACACGTGCTTGTGGGAAATCCGGGACAGCAAATGATCAGGCATCTCATCTGGCCTGTTCACCAGGTAACCGGCGAACGCCGCAACGGAACCCGCCAAAGCCTGCTGCTGCCTGCCATCGGCCTGATTTCCCCGATTGAACAACCCATCCAGCAACTCCGGCCTGTCCTGAAACATGTGCGCGTAGAAACGCTCCGCGATGACACCGATATGTTCACCCACCACCGGCAGAGTCGCCTCAACCACAGGACGGGACTTATCAGAAAGCATCAGCCAACCCCTTCACACGTAACGGTTTGATGCACCCATCATAGTCCGATTTCTACAGCGTGTAGAAAAGTAGTTGCGCGTTGGATTTCCTCGCTTCAGCGGCCGCGCATCTCACCTGAGAACGACGGCTCAGCTTCGGGACGATCACGGTACCGAACTCCTGTTTACGGTGTCGGGCGTCCGGCGCAGCGTCGTCGTACCGTCGTTCCGTGCCGTCCTTGCGTGCCGTCGTCCGTCGTTTCAGCTGGTGCCGACGCGGCGGCCGGAAATCGAGGCGGATACTACCTGCACGAGGTGACGGCGGTCCCCGCCCGCCCATGGTTCATTCGTCATCCGCCCCCATACTGAAGCCGACAGGGCCTCGTCCTGCACGGCCGCCGTGGATCCCTGGACGAGGACGGTCCACCCCGACATTTGCTCGGGGGTGACGTGATCGACTTGGAACGCTACCCGATCCAACGGGGAGCGACCTAGATCACCGGATGCTGAGGTGCGAAAGAATATTGCCTGGTCATGGACGAGGTAGTTCACCGGGAAGATGAACACGCGTCCATCCCGGAGAAAACCAACCCGCCCGGTCAACCCGGTACCTAGCAAAGCCCAGCACTGCCCAGGCTCGAGGGATACATGCGAACGCCCCACTCCTGGCATTTCCCAAAAGTCGTCACCGGTGGACATAGTCACTCCTTACACTCGGGAACATAAACGTCTTACCAGTATGTGCGCTGGGCTGATCCTTGTGACTGTGACAGGTTTCGCTGGCCCTACCCGGTTGGATCTAGCCCCATTGGTGGAGCAAGGAGGCCAGCCATCTGACCGTTTTCGAACGGCAAAGACTCCTCTCAGGATCGACCGAGAGTAGGGCGCGGGTGATGTGCTGGGTAGAGCCCGGTCCGGGCTGACCGTTTAGTGGGGGGAAGCACTATGTGGGGAACCGGATTGAAGCGGCGGGTTCCCTGACCGCGGAAGATGCGCATCGCGATCGACGGCCATGTGCAGCATCTAAAGATGCTGTTGTTCATCCGTCAGGCGTGGATGATCGCTCAGGATGTGACTATCCCGGAGCTTAGCCCAGCGCCGGACATCGGAGCTTCGCGGATCCCAGAGTCACCGAGCCGGGAAGACTGGGAGGACCGGTGAAAGCGGGAATGGGAGCGTAGCTGGGCCTGGTACGACACAAGGGAGATTCAAGATGCCGCAGTCTCCCAGGTTGAGATGCGGGACATCTCACGGCCTGGTCAGGGTCTCCATCCGATCGTGCCGCCCTTTTGGCCCGTCGAATACGGTACGGACGGCTTTGACCTGACAGCCTTTAATATTTGGTACAGGATGACGCTATCGATTTTCCCTTCGCGGGCGGAGAAAGACAGCATGCCAGCGTTGGTTGCAGCGTGGGGGGGGACGGCTTGACGACGATCATTGTGCCGCCGTACAGCGGCTACTTCGCCAAGCGCCTCAACCACTCATTTGGTGGTGTCCCTAGAAACGAGGCAGAGCCCGGAGCCCTACAGCAGAGCGCTGAGCACCCGACCCTGAGGCCCCGGGTTCGGCCAACTTGAACCATCGACCGGGGCCACTCCAACCTGTCACAGCCACCCGAGTTGCTCCGTCAGCTCCGCCTCAAGCGCAGTCTCCAGCACGTTCCTGGTCAGCTGGTTCAGCAGCCCGCCTGGGCCGACAAGGCTCACACCCTGCTCCTTGGCCTGCGCGAGTAGCCGTTCTGCAAGGTCCTTTTGATCGATGATCTCTCCCGTCACAGGATCGATCATCGCCTCTGGTACTTCGGTCGTGAAGTTGTTTACAGCCATCTCCGCTCGGATCAAGCCGGACCCTCACACACCGTTTTTCTTACAGTCCCCGGCTACGTCGTTGCGGGTTCTCGGGCGGGGTGTCGGGATTGTTGGTGAGTGTTGTCGAGATCAGCTAGTGGTCGTGTGTCGACGAACGTGTTCTCGGGTGTGGCGCAGGTGTTGCTGGTGATCCAGTTGGTGAGGTGTTCTGGGCTGAGGGGTCTGCTGTAGTGGTATCCCTGCGCGAGGTCGCAGCCCATGCTGAGCAGGGTGGAGCGTTGGTTGTCTGTTTCGACTCCTTCGGCGACGGCTTTGATGCCTACGGCGTGGGCGAGTTGGATACAGCTTGCAACGATCGCGCTGTCCCCGTCATTGCTACCGAGGCCGTTGACAAAGGACCTGTCGATCTTGAGTTCGTCGATGGGGAAGTCTTTGAGGTAGGTCAGGCTCGCGTAACCGGTTCCGAAATCGTCGATGGCCAGTCCTACGCCCAGTGCTTTGAGAGCAGTGAGCACCGTGAGCGCTACCGCTGGGTTGTCCATGAGTGCGGTCTCGGTAATTTCCAGGGTCAGCATATGAGGATCGAAATTGTGCCGGGCAAGGGCGGCTTCGACGATTCCGGTCAGTTGCGGATCGATGAGTTGGCGGGCGGAGAGGTTCACGGCGATCTCGACCGGAGTGTGCACCACGGTCGAAGCGCTCCAATGGGCGCCCTGCTTGATAGCTTCATTGAGCACCCAAGCGCCCAGATCTCGGATGAGTCCGGATTCCTCTGCCAGGTCGATGAAGTCGATTGGTTGTAGAAGGCCTCGCGTCGGGTGTTCCCACCGGACCAATGCTTCGACACCGTTGATGATGCTCGTCGCGACGTCTATGCGGGGTTGGTAGTGGACGCGCAACTGCCCGGCCTCGATGCCGTGGCGCAGTTCTCCAAGGAGGCGCATGCGGTTCACTGCCGGATCGGACTCGGAAGGATCATGGACGTCCCAGGTGTTGCGGCCCCGCGCTTTCGCCCGATACATGGCGATATCAGCTCGCCGCAGCAGCCGATCGGCATCGGCGCCCTGGTCATCGGTGAGGGCAATACCAATACTGGCGGAACAGATGATTTCCAGGCCCTCGATGATCATCGGACTGTTCACCGTTTCGAGCAGCCGCTGGGCCAGTACTGTCGCATCGGACAGGGCACTGACCTGCTCAACCACGACGAATTCATCTCCAGCGAACCGCGCGACGGTCCCTGTATCCCGGATGGCTGAGGAAAGCCGTCGCGCGACAATGTTCAGTAGCTCATCCCCTGCATTGTGTCCCAGGCTGTCATTGACCGACTTGAAGTGATCGAGGTCCACGAACAAAGCTGCGACCTTCATGCTGGGCAGTGGTTCGGCGATATCCCGCTCGAGGATAGCCGCCAGGCCCGCCCGGTTCGGCAGCCCGGTGAGGGAGTCGTGCAGTGCGAGGTGTTGCAAGCCTGCTTCGGCGCGGACGCTTCGCGCTTCGGATTCTTCCGCGCGCCGGCGGGCCGCGACGAGTTCAAGCTCGTACTGGCGGCGTTCGTGCGCACTGAAGATGATGACCCGGATCTCCACACCACCGTCGGAACGGACTGCCCGGACAGCTGTGAGCAGGGCGGCCCGGCGTTGTCCTTCCACGTCGAGGATCTCAAGGGACACCTCGGACACGGTCCCGGTGAGCTGCATCTGAGGTGCGCTGTGGGTGGAGTGCAGAAGACGGTCGCCTATCGGCATCAGCCGGGGTAAAGGTGTTCCGATGACGTCGTCGCTGCCGTACCCCGTCCAGGCCAGGAAGCTCGCGTTAGCGGCAGTGATCGTCCACGCCTCATCAGTAATCAGGTAGCTGCACGGTGCATCCTGAAACAGCTGCTCGTAGTCCATGGCCAAGCTCATGAAAGGCTTGCCACCTGGTGCTGCAGGTACTGCAGAATCGCGTGTGCTGTTTCCTTCGGGGCGCTGGCCTGAGGTACATGTCCGGTCGCTGCGAGTTCGACGAGCGTACTGCCGGCCAACCGCCCCTTCAGGTAACGGCCCACCTCGGCGGGTGCGAGCATGTCATCGGAACATTGAAGGATCAGCGCCGGAACGGTCACATCAGTCAGGTGCGAGCGGATATCGGAGAGGAAACTGACCCTCGCGAAGCCCCGTGCGGTGTCGGGGTTGGTGCGGCAGAAACTCGCCTCAAGCTCATCCGTCAATTCGGGAGTGGTGGGATTACCCATGACAATGGGAGCGAGCGAAGCGGACCAAGCAAAGTAGTTGCTGTCCAGCGACTCCAGGAGACCGTCGATGTCCTGCTGCGTGAAACCGCCGACATAGCCCTCGGACGGATCATCAATGTAGGACGGCGACGGAGCTACCAGGACCAACCCACGGAACCTGCCCGCGTCCGCGATAGCGGCCTCAATGGCCATCATGGTCGCCACGCTGTGCGCTATAAGGACAACATCATCAAGCTCAAGCTCACGACACAAAGCGAGCAAATCCGCGACATAGCCGTCAAGGGTCGAATACTTCTCGGGATCGTACTGGTCGAGGTCGGACAGCCCGGAACCCATATGGTCGAATGACACGATCCGGTACTGGTCCTCGAAAAACGGGATGACCCGATGCCACATGCTTTGATCGCAGCCGAAACCGTGAGCGAACAGCAGCACCGGCCCATCAGATCGACCACTAAATCTGATGTTGTGCCGTTCGATGAGGTTCGAAGTGTTGGCGTGCAAGCGAATCTGCTTTCTACGGTCGTGAAGCAAGGCGTAAGGACTGATCCCCCGTTGGTGACTATCGGCATGCACGCGCTCCCCGTCAACAGTCAAGGACTTGCATCATCTCCGGCGTCTCAGCAATTTCAACCAGCAGCCACGAGCGAGCTCCCCGGCTGGCTGAAGTGGCAAACCTCCCTGCCATAATCAAACCGCGGAAAACCGCCCCGTAAGACGATCCACATACGGGAACCTAGGTGGGTGCACGACATCATGGCTTGTCGTTGAGTGAGCTGGGAATAGGGAACCCCTCGGGAAGCGGTTCGATGTAATAGTGCCGGTTTCCAACACCACGCAGTTTGAGGTTGCCCTCGGTCGTGCGTTCGTAGGCGTAGTACCTGCCCTTCGGCAGTTCACCTAAGTCCGCGTCTGCTGGGATCTGCTGAGTGAGCTGTTGGCCGTCGTGTTCGTAACGCCACTCCAAAGGCCCGCACAGGGTAAAAGTCTGATTCGGCATCACGATCCCGAGTTCCATCACAGTCTGGCTCTCGGCGTCCGTTGTGGTCAGTATCCTTTGCCCACTCGGAAGCGCGGGGCGCTGCTCCAATAAGGTCGGATAATCACCTTCATGCCAGGCGGTGACGTGACCGCCAACGGCTTCACACGCTGACACCGGATCGATGACAGCTCCTGCAGGAGGGCGTGCTGCGACCGTGCAAGCACCGAGGGGCGGTTCGACTTCGACATTCTCGTAGTGCTGATTATCCGCAACGAAGAAGGTCAACTCCTCGCACTTCACGCTCGTGGAGACGTTCTGAACCTCTGGTTCGGGCGCCACTGGAATAGGCGGAGACGATGTAAGGGCCGTATAGAGCACGATGTACCCGAAGGTCACTATCCCTGCGGCGGCTGCAATCGTTCCTCTCCGGTAAGGACTGCTAGGAGCCGGTTGCTGAGGTTGGCCGTCAGGTGAGAGGTCCCCTGAGTCGTTGAGCGAACCGATGTCCTCAACCGCTGGCCCGTTACTTCCCGCCCCCATGGCACTGTCTCCCTCTAAAGCTCTCCAAAGCTCTGACGCTATGGGATCTCAGGTTGCCCAGCGACATGCCTCACCGAAGGACGGCTGAATCTGGCATCCGTCCGTTTCACTGAGGATCCCTCAGCAGGGAGATAGGGCTACGTCGCAGCCGCTGTTTGTCGACTCCCCATCGACCGTGAAGTCCAGGTGCAGAGTCGCGGCTGCTGAAGGTGGTGCCGGCGTATAGACGCGCATGTCATCCCAACCAAGACCGTCACCCACCATTCGGAACCCGGACGGCTCGTACTGGGTACCCTCGTCGTCCGTAATGGTGACGCCCACTGTGTCGAGATTGCTCAACTTGGGAGGTCCGTCATTTTGGGCTTCCTCAGCTTCTGCCGCAAGGTCCTCACGACTTCGGGTCTGAGCGATTTCCGCGTCATGACTTACCGTCTCGTACCCTCGCACGGCGCTGAGATAGACAACTACGCAGGGGGTGCCTAAGGGAACGTCCACGTGGAGGGGAGCTTTCGTAACGTCGACCCCCGCGAAGCGAACATCTACCTTCTCGATGGTCGCAACGATTAGGTTTCCTGGTGCCCGAACGATGCTTGTCATGAGTCACCCTAGCCCTTGGCCTCTAGAAGGTGGCTCGTAGAAGGATCGGGCAACCCCGAGACGGGTTCCTACGGCGGCAATCGAGTCGGTTCAAGTGTCTGAGGTAGTTGTGATGGGCACGTCGATGCGGTCCCGGGCGACCACGATTCCGTCCCTGATTAGGTAGCACTCCACGATATGCTCACCTCGAAAAGTTGAGCTCTCCCTCCGGATGCCGGGCTCTGTCGAACCGACGATGTCGCCGCGTATCATGCGGCGACGCTCCGCCTCCGGTCCCTGATTAAGCACCTTCCATTTCAGCGTGTACGGCTCGGGGACCGTGCAGCCGGTAACCTCAAATTTCAGACGCTTACCAGCGATGAGCGGTACTCCGGCACGCCCCATCTCGCGCAGCCGCCACGGGCGCCAACCGTTCTGCGTGACTTCGCAGTCGATAGACACACTGCCGGTGATGTCAACCGGGTACCGATCCTCGATGAACTCCTCCGTGCGCTTGGGCATATTGCTGGCCGAGGCCTCGAGGACGTCGTCGGTGACCGTGAGCGGGACGTTGGTGCCAAAGACCTCCCGCCACTTTTTGATCGAGATGGTCTTGCCCTCGTTCTCAATCGCAGAGACACATCGCTTGTAGGCCTTCTTAGCCTTGGCCTGGAACTTCGCCTTAACGTAGACGCGCTGCCGGCTACCGAGCGCTAAGTAATAGTCCTTCTCTGGCTCGTCGACCAAAAACGAAAAGAAATCCCGTGACATCAGGTCAAACGAGCTGGTCTTCGCGGAATCGTAATCGTTGGTTTGCGCAAAGAAGTTGTATACCAAAGTGTCAATGACCAGGCCGCCGAGGTTTACGCCGTTCGCGTTCTTCCAGGAACGCACCATCCGGGAGAGGTGACGCATATTCGTCGAAGTGCGGTCATTGCACTCCTTCGTCGCGATAATCTCCGCGCGCGGCTTCGTGGTCCTCCAGGACTCCGCCTTAGTGTCTGGATAGTCGAAGCTACCGTCCGTATTGTCGAACGCTGGCTGAACCTCGAACTTGAACTTATCGGACGTGAACTGTACGCGTACGACGCATTGGTCGACACGGATGTCTGTGTTCTTATATCGCGCCTTTAGCACGTCGCGCACACGCTCAAGGATCCGACGAGGACCATTGGGGTCGTTGTAGTCGTCTCGCAGAGCCGGCGGCAGAATGAAGATCATATCGAGGTCGGAGATGGACTTAATCGCGGTGTGTCGTCCGAAGGAACCGATCATCAGCCTGTAGTCAAGGCAACCATCCTTATCTCGGAAGTTCTTATTGAGGGATTTGGTGATCTCGTCCCGACGGGACCGGATCGTCGCTACCTTCTCTCCCACCTTGAGGTTCGCCAGCAGCCCGTCAAAAATCTCGGAGGTCTCCATCCTTAGTTTTCACCTTCGTTCAGTCGTAACTTTTCAGGAAGCAGGAGGTCGAGCTCACGGGAGGAGAAGGTCAACTCCTCGTTGTCCTTTAGTCCCTTTTTGGCGCGGTCATACGCCTTCGCGGTGGTGCGCGGAGAAGACAAGTAGACCTCGCGGGTGGTCTCCTGCAACTCATCTCGGCGCATCCGGGCGTCGGAGTCAGCGATGGTGGCGGACATCAGATCGGCTATAAGCGAGACGAAGGACTCGCGCACATCCCACAACCGCGAAGCGATGTCCCGGTGAGCCTCGGCTTCCTCATGGAACCGGAACGTCTTTGAGCCAAGCGTGACCCAGGTGACCAAGACAGCGATGGTCGAAGTCACCAGGCTTGTCAACGTTGTACTCGCGATCGGGCTGACAACGGCGACCAGGAACGTGCCGGAACTGATCGCTGTCAGCGCGATGAGCACGCCCTGCTGCCAGCGGTGCTTCGTGAAGCAAATATCAGCCTGCTTCTCGTGAGTCTTGTGGCTATAAGCCACTCGCCCGAATGCCTCGCGCACCTGTGCAAGCAGGTATTGGCCAGGTTCGGGCGTCTCATTCTCGTCGATCAATTTGCTCCGATCACTCCTCGATGGTCAAAACACCCCCCCACCAGCGAGTGGACTGATCCGAGTATGGCCGAGACCTCGGACATTCTCGAAAGGGTCAGCCCGAGTTCTAGCCAGAATTGGGGTGGCGCGGTGGTCGAACGGGCAGTTCTTCGTTGTCCGAGTTGCTGTTGTCTGTGTAGTCGCCTTCGTTGCTCGCCCAACAAGCACGGCAAATCAGTGCAGCTAGACGCCGAAGGAGAGGTGGATCCCTGCGGAAGAGGTCGTCCGTAAGCCGGTCCATCTGTGGGTGAGCCGCAGGGGGAGCGCTGATGCAGACCGGATAGACTAGCCGTCCTCTACTGCCGCGTGTTGGGCTTCCTTGTACTCGGCGTACGTGGGGCCTGCGGTAAGCAGGATGGAGCCGATACCGATGAATCCGGCAAGGGAGTCTTCGAAGAGGGGCATGAAGTCCTCGGTGTCCATGCCAAAGAGAGCTGTGACCGTCGTCGTGACTCCGAGCGCCAGCCAAAACCAAACCATGATCCGAGAAGTTGTAGTGGCTTTGACGTACCCGGCGGCCGATCCTGGCTTGCGGGAGATCCTGATCGCCCAGACCAAGCAGATCACCATCGACCCCAGAGCGCACACCAAAGCTGCCGTCGCAGGCCATTTTCCCGGGTGGGAGCCCGATGCCACGAGGACCAGGAGCCCGAAAACGATTGTCAGTGCCCCGTAATGCAGGCGCTGCTGCCGCACCGGAATCGAGGCTCTCGTCCGGCGTTCGGGCGCACTTGTGCCCCTGCGCGATTCTGCTTGAACCGCGGCTGCACCATCACCAGGCATCTGCCCTCTTCACTGATTGGAAACTCCTACTGACTATCTACCTTGGTGCTGTGGCCGCTCCAGTGCCCGGTTACGGTGCCAGCGGCGTGTCGCAGTACCGGAATAGCTTGTGAAGCATGCCTTCGATTCCTAAACGAACAGGACCCCGGCCGGCTTCACTGTGGAACCTTGTCGTTGCTGCCAATGTTCAGGTAGCGGTACACCGTCGCCCGGCTGGCCCCAATGATCTTCCCAATATCAGCCGGCGCTAGTCCCTGAGCTTTGAGGTCTCGAGCGCGTCTGACCTTCGCATGATCGGTAGTCACTTCCCGCCGGCCGGCTTTCCGCCCGTGTTCAGCGGCCGCAGCCATACCTGCTCTGGTCCGCTCGGCGAGCTGGTCACGCTCGAGCTGCGCGAACGCGGACATGACAGTGAGCATTGCCCTACCCATCGGCCCAGTCGTGCTGATGCCTTCGGTGACGCTGCGAAAGTGCACACCCCTGCGCTCCAGGTCGTCGATGAGGGCCAACAGGTTGCGCGTGTTGCGCCCCAGCCTGTCCAGCTTCCACACCACGACCTCGTCACCTTTTCGGACGTGATCGAGGAGCTTGTCGAGTTCCGGCCGGCTGGCCCTCGTTCCACTCACACCATGGTCGGTGAAGATCCGATCACACCCCGCAGCAGTGAGCGCTGCGTGCTGCAGATCCGCGTTCTGCTCCAGCGTGCTGACCCTGGCATACCCGATGCTTCCCACTCGTCCACTCCTCGTGCTCATCAAAGGCTTTGTTCTGATTTGTTGAGAATAACAGGAGTGAGACACATTGCTGAGACGAAACGCGGAGGCCAACCGCCTTGCGGTTGCTGGAGTGCGCAAGCTGCCCGAGCAAGCACTTCAGTCGTCCAGTCAAAGGATCCTTTGCTTGGACAGGTAGCCAACGGTCGGAAGCTCCCCTTGATGCACGAACATGGCACCTTTCCGTACGTTCGCACTGCCCGGGCCAAACCCCCATTGCTCGATGCAGGGGAGCGCGCCACGGTTCCTGCCAGAGTATCAGCGTCGCGCGACGGGCCTGCGGCCGGCTAGAGATTCTGATTCGGACAACTCGTGTGGCGCTCGGCTGTGCTCGGCCTACGCCGTAATTGGCCGATCGGCGGGAGCGATGAAGGCTTAGGAGGTGCTGTGTCAAAGGTTTGCCCCTCTCCCCTCCACCGACCGCTGTTCACGGGGATGTGTCAGCGCGAGGCAGACACTCCGGTGACGCATGCCTACCGCACGCATGTCGATGCGATGGACGATTCGACAGGACCTGTATCTTTGGCACCGGCACCAAACTGGTGCGGGCCTACTGCTGGGGGTATTTTGACTACTGAGGCTATAGATCGTTCCCTAACGTTCCTCAAGGGCGGCAAGCACTACCGGGCCGGCACTCCTGACGCTTCGCAACGAACCGCCTACGAGATCGCGAAAAGCGACTTTAACGAGATATTGTCCTCCAAGAATCTCACGTTCCTGTTTGGCTCTGGATGCTCATCTCACGCTCCCAACGGCAGCGATGAACATGGCATACCTACGATGGGGCCCCTAGCACAGGGTCTTCTCGCTCCTGAGAATATAGACGTAGCAAATCAATACGGCCTCACAACCGAGATTCGGCGAACGTTGGAAGCTGACTTGGGAATTGATTTAGCCGACCCAGATTACGCTTGGAACCTCGAGCGGCTCATGGAAGTTCTGTTTGGCTTTCAATTTGCATTGGCGAAAACTCAGAAAGCAGAGTTGAGATCGTCGAAAACAGCCTTAGATGCTGCAATCGAATCAGTCAAGCGATACGTTTTTGACCAATGCAAAAGCGGGCAAGAAGCAGAAGCTTCAAATACCGTTCTAAGATTCTATCAAACCTTTTACCGTAAACTTTCGCAGCGTTCGAGATCATTGCCGCGCCCGACCATCGCGACCACCAACTATGACTTGTTCAACGAGATAGCAATGGACCGTATCGGCGTTCCCCACATCAATGGCTTTCTCGGATCGGTCGAAAAACGATTCAACCCTGCATCATTTCGATATACCCTTGCACAACGCTTAGACCTTACCTCTCAGCGATGGACATCTCTCGACAACTTAGTCTACTTCCTCAAGCTTCACGGATCACTCAATTGGCATGCTGTAGATACCGGTCTTTTCCCGGTCGAAGAGCGACCCCTAAGCGAGAGTGGGGATGGAAAGGCTATGTTAATATACCCAACCCCTGCCAAGCAGAACGCGAGTTTTGCTGCCCCATACTCAGACATGTTTCGTGAGTTTCAAAACAAGATCGTGCAAGAACAAAGCGCGCTAGTCACCGTTGGCTACAGCTTTGGTGATGAACACGTGAATAACAGCATATATCAGGCACTCACGATACCAACGTTCAGGTTGGTGATATTTAGTAAGCCAGAGTTGGGGACCAAGACGTCGAACAAGAATGTCAAGATGCTTCAAGAACTCAACGATCCGCGCATATGGATCATCGGCACGGAAGACTCGAATGCGACGTGGAAGGCGCACTACTTTAAGGAATTTGTCGATGACATCATGCCAACCGGAAACAATGATCCTGCAGACCAAGCGGTAGAGAGAGTCATGAACCTATTCGCTTCATTGAACAAGGACAGCGACGATGGCGACAAGTGACTCTCGAAGGCGACGGCTGGGAACCGTGGTCGACGTCACAGCGGAGTACTTTCGAGTCGAGATGATGGATAGTGCAGATGGGTACACGCTCGTTGGCTTCGACGGTCAGCATTATGTGGCACGCATAGGTTCACTCGTACTCATCCCGTTGACGAATACCTATGTAGTCGCGGAGGTCATCGGCCTTCAAGAACGAGTAGGATCATCACCAGTTTCTAGTGCGCTGAAATCATTGGAGGACATCACTCAATCCTCCTCCCGACAGCTCTCTCTGTCGCCTCTAGGGACGCTGCCCTTCGACCATTCTCTTCCCTTTTCTTTCGGCGTTTCCGAGTATCCGCCGCTTTACGCAGACGTTCTCCATGTAGAGAATCGTGACCTCGACCGAATCCTCAACGTAGCGGACCAAGAAGTCCCAGTCCCAGAGTCAGAACCAGCAGCAACGAAGCTGAGAAGCCTGACGGTTGGTACATCTGTGATTTTCAACGATTATGATGTGAAGCTGCGAATTAATGATTTTTTCGGCGCACACGCCGCTATCCTTGGTAATACTGGGAGCGGAAAATCTTGCACCATCGCGAGCATTCTGCAAGCGATCCTGGGTAAGAAAACTAACGCTCCCGCGGGTGGTAGCACGTTTATTCTCTTTGATACTAACGGAGAGTACCGTCGCGCATTTTCCCAACTACCCTCTCCGATACACCGAACATATGCACGTATCAACCACACCCAGGCCGCTGACCCATCCCCGAAAGAGCCCTACGACAATCGCGAGACGATGACCACGTTCCGCCTGCCACACTGGCTACTAACAATTGAGGAATGGGAGCTACTACTCCAAGCAAGTGATCGTGTTCAACGACCTGTGCTCCGCAACGCACTAGGATTGACTTCCCTTTTCGCGAACTCTGCGGCTGCCGACTTGAACGCTCTCCGAAATCATATTCTCTCTTCTTGCTTGCTGCACCTTCTCTCGGAGAGTGAAAATCATACAGCAGCTCGTTCACGAATCGGAGGACTCCTCAATGTTTACGAATCGGTAGAAATATCGAGGACGGCCTTCATTGAGCGGCTAGGCGTCTCCTACGGGAACTTTAGCGATAGAAACTACGAGTGGATGGTCGACACGCTGAAGGCCCTGCAATCACCAAGTAGTGAAATACCTCCTTACAGAAATCAACCTTTCAGGTTCGCTGACCTCGAAATGGCACTCGAAATGGCTATATTGTTCGAGGAAAGCCACGGGAACCGCCGTGTTCGCGACTACTGCGCCACTCTCATGACTCGGGTTAAGTCACTCATGTCTAGAGACGAATTTGAATTTTTGAAGGTAGAGTCCTCTGCTGATTTAATGGGTAATAGAACGACCGAGTCGTTCGTGAATACGTTGCTCGGTATCGCTGAGCGAGATATTGATTCAATGAAACAGGCTCAAGTTTTTATACTGGATCTAAGTACCGTTGATGATGAAATTGTTGAGGTAGTATCTTCGGTCGTTACCCGCCTGGTTTTTGATAGAGTTCGAAGAAGCAAAGCCCGAAATACTTTTCCTGTCAACTTGATCCTTGAGGAAGCTCACCGGTACGTTCCACGGCAGTCGACTTCAGCAAGCACGCTCGACGCGACTAAGATCTTCGAACGGGTCGCAAAGGAAGGACGCAAGTACGGGCTTTTCCTGATGCTGTCTTCTCAACGTCCGAGTGAATTGTCCGGAACAGTCCTATCGCAGTGCTCAAACTACATCATCCATCGCATTCAAAACCCAGAGGATCTTCAGCACATCCGTAAGATGACGCCCTTTATTTCCGAGTCAGTACTTAATCGTTTGGCCTCGCTGCCAAAGCAGTACGCGCTTGCTTTCGGCACAGCAGTAAGTATCCCGACAACCTTCAGAGTCCGAACTGCAGATCCTCTTCCTCATAGTGATGATTCCGATGTGAGCAGTCACTGGTTCCGCATGCCAAGTGACGTGCACCCGCTGCCTACATAAGGATGCTTACCGTTGGTGGGCTGTGAGAACGAACCACAGACGGGGAAGGGCTTCGCCATGACGTGAACCCCTGCCGCGGTGTAAGTACAGTGGTTGGTATCCTCATGGGCATGTGAGGCGTGGATGCGGCCTGATCAGTGCCGGCGGCGCGAGATTCCGCTCAAGGATCGTCTCAGTACCTGAGCACCAGTCGGCTTAGCGAACCTGAGCCATCAGGCCTCGGCCAAGACAGATCCGACAGCGATTAAGGATGTTCCAAACTCACGATGCTCATTAGGATCCTCCCCAAATTTCTGCATAGCGTCCGTCATGATTTTCGAATGAACCGAGAAGGCGCCCCACGCAATCTCAGCCAGAAGCTCATCAGATGCCTCAATTCGTGACGCGTGCAGCCCCGGAGCGATATGGGCCTGCTCTCGCACGACGAGACTGTGTATGCCACTGTTTTCCGCGTGAGCCACAGCTGAAAGCCTGGAGTACTCAAGCGAACCATCGTCCTCACCGTAAACGTGGTTGTAGACGTCGACAGCGAGAGCTGTGAAACTTAATTGGAGATCAGCTGGAGTAAAGCCGAAGGCAGTCGCATCCCCCTTCAAGGAGTCTCTCAACTGTTGCAGCCTAGCCTTATCTGCTCCATCTTCGGCCGACTTTATGGCCCATTTCAGACTGCTGAGCCGAGTGGCCATCCAACGTCTTATAAGACGGTCGACGTCAGTATTCTCTAAGAGGAAGTGTGCACGACCATAGGCTTCGACGGAACCTCGCACAATCGTGGAGAGCGAGTAGCCGAGTGTTTGGGAGGATTTGACGCTTGCAGCAAGCGCTGTCAAGTGGTCAATACCCGAGGCCAAACTCCAAGGTATCCCCGCCAGTGCTTGGGTAGCTGGTGCCGCACCTACGGCTTTTCCCTTATAAACGGCATCTCCCTGGGCCATCTTCGCCGCCCAACTACCGACGGGATAGCCACCCTGCGTGATGCGCGTGCTCAACTGAGCAGCCACATCTAGAGCCGGATCGATGTGTGCCTCGAGGGCAGCACTTAGGTTATCCCGAAAAGTCACAGTGACAGTATCGCCTTAATCCATCGTGTATGAACAAGGGTGTGTGCGGCCGTGTCTTGTGGCTCCTGCTGTCAAGTCTTCGTGCGGAGGAAGCAACGTCGTTTTTCCGCACGGCAGCAACACCGCTCGATTCCGGCACCGCGCAGCCGGCAGTGTCGCTCATTGACTCTGCGATGCTGCTCCGCAATGTCGTATGCGCTGCTATCGGCACCTCAGCTTCGCACAGTCCATCAGCACCATTGCGACTTGGTCCTGGCGGAACCGAACACCTGTATGTCGCCGCGACTACGTGGGTCTTAGACGCGGCTGAGTTTGTAGGGTCATCCACCTGTGGGCGGGTGGAGCCCGAAGGGTAGAGCTCAAAGCCGTCCACCTGTGGGTGAACCTCTAGACCTCTGACAAACAGCTACAGCTATCGTCTCGTAACCGGTGGGTAGCAAGACACCAGGACGAGACACCATCACTCCCCCCCCATCACTGCCCCTTTTGGTCTTGATACCCTGTCTCATAAGCAGGGGTCCGAAATCGTGACGTAAGAGATGGTTGCAAGACACTTTGTGGAGATGTGGACGCGAAGGAGTGGTGTGGGCAAGCTGATTGGGTACGCGAGGGTGTCGACGCGCGCCCAGTACACGGACCGGCAGGTCGCTGACCTCCTCTCCGCTGGTGTCCGCCGCGATGACCTTTATGTCGATTCCGGGGTCAGCGGCGCTCATGCCCGCCGCCCACAACTCGACAACGCTCTCGGGGCGCTGCAGGGGGGCGACACCCTGATCGTCACGACCCTCGACCGGCTTGGCCGGTCTACCGCGAACATGCTCGCCCTGGCCGACGAGCTCCGCCTCCGCCAGGTGAACCTCCGGGTGCTGAATCTTGGCGGCGGGAACGTGGACACCGGCACGCCGATGGGATCGATGGTCTTCACCGTCATGGCAGCCCTCGCCCAGATGGAACTCGAAATCAAACGCGAACGCGTCAATGACTCCAACACCAAGCGCCGGAGCGCCGGCATGGACCTTGGTGGGCGGCGGCCAGTGTTCAGTGACAGTCAGATCGCGAACGCCCGCCGGCTCATCGAGCAGGGCCAGCCCGCCTCCCATGTCGCCCGCGACCTGGGCATGTCCCGGGCAACCCTGTACCGGCGCATCGCACACCTCGAGGCGCAACAGTGGGTCACGTCCTATCCGCCCGCATGAGTGTCGACACCACAGCACCCGAGGAACCGTCGGATACACCAGGCGGACCAGTGAGTGAAGTGCCCCGTCACACCATCGAGGACCACGGGCACTGGATTGAGGTCCGGTTGATCGATGGAAGCGATGTCACCGACGCGGACCTGCTCGCCTTCCGCGACGACCTGACCGCTCTACCCGGGTGGCGGGAGAAACCGGTACTGATTCACATGGGAGCCTTGCGCGGCGTGAGCCTGGAGGGCCGGCAGCGACTCATCCGGTATCGGCACCCCACACTCGTCGCCGTCCTGGGATCAGGCCCCATGGACCGGGTCCTGGCGAACTTCATCATCCGCTCCACGCGCGCCCAGTACTTCTCGACACGCGCCGACGCCCTGCACTGGCTGAGCATCGATAACCCAGACAAGAACGCCCTACCCGCGCCGTGAAAGGTCCAGCAGGACGAGCCCCTTCCCCGGCGGTTCAGTGCTGCATCTATGGACAACTCCTGTCATGTAAAGCAAACTAGACATGTAAAACAACATGTACATATCAGGGGGTAACAGTGACGGATCAGAGCGGACGCACCACGTGGGGTCGCACAACTTTCGGCGCGGGACGATACCCGGCCATGGGGATCGCCCTCCCCTGCGGGATCATGATTGGCGCCCTGCTCGGCGTTCTGGCTGCCCTGCTCGGCGTTGGCGGACCCAACCCCGTGCTCGTCGGGGCAGTATTCGCGGTGTGCCTCGCAGCTCCGTCGACGATGCTGGTCTACCTTTTCGTGGTGGATCGTTCCACGATGAGGGGCGCGGCTGAACGTCCGGAGGAGTCCGTCGAGGCGGGCTGGTACGAAAAGGCGGCTGCCGGGGCCCTGACGGATATCGTCCTCGTCGCAGGCGTCACCGCGACCGTCCTTTCCTTTGTCCCGGAAAAGTTCGCCTTCGAACCGGGCCTGCTGCTGGCCGGCGTCATCACTCTGGCCTTCGTGTCGGTCGCGGCACGTTACCTGCTTCAACGCCGCAGAGGCTGAGGTGAAGAACCTGGTCAACGACTCCCGCACCCGGCTTCAATGGTCGCAGCAGAAGCTCGCCGATGAGTTGGGCGTCTCACGTCAGACGGTCATCTCCATCGAGCGCGGACGCTTCGACCCCTCGTTGCCGCTGGCGTTCCGGCTGGCGGCGATCTTCGGAATGTCCCTTGAGGAACTCTTCTTCCCCGACGACGTACCCTCCCCAGGACCTCCCACAGGAGCAACCGATAGCTCGGTAGTCTCACGAGCATGACAATGGGGACGAACGGACAGGCGAATCCACGCGCACGATTACACAGTTCGACGCGTGAGGCACTGATCTACGGCTTGGCGGGCATGGTCTTTGCGCTCGTGTCCGTGATGCTGCTCCGGCGCGCTGATACCTGGTATCTCACGCTCGGTGCCGGTCTCGTAGCCCTGGCCGCCGTCGCGTTCGTCGCCAAAGCGATCATCGCGCTACACACAGACGATCACGCATCACCCGAGTAGCCCCAGTACTACCGCGCCACAGGCGCCCCGGGACCTACCCGAAAGCCACTCAGTAGTGTCACGCCCATGACCCTGGAAAACGTGCACCTTCAGCAGCCCGCCATACCTCCGCGCACGTCCAGGCGGCCTTCAAGGACACCAAGGGAAACCACAGCGTTCAGGAACCCGCAGGGTCACCACAGCATTCAGGAACTCGCGGGGTCACCGCTGGGCTGGACGTGGAGTGGGCGTGGGATTAGGTTCGGCGGCGGTGGGAGGGTAGTGCGCCGGTGGTGGCGAGGTGTTCTGCGACGTCTGGCAGCTTGATGTTGGTGTGGGAGCTGGCCTGGGTGAGCAGGATGAACGCGTTTTGGGCGGTGAGGCCGTAGCGCTCCATGAGGATGCCCTTGGCCTGTCCGATGACATCGCGGGAGTGGAGGGCATCGTGCATCTGCCCGAGTTTCGTGGCGTCTGCGAAGGCGATCGCTGCATGAGAGGCGATGAGCAGCCCGACGTGTTCTGATTCCTCGGTGAAGGCGTGGGGTGTTCGTCCGTAGAGGTTCAGGGCGCCCAGGTTGTCGCCTTCAACGTAGAGCTGGAAGGAGAGCATGCTCGCCGCACCGAGAGCGGCGGCGTTGCGGCTGAACTCGGGCCACCGCTGCTCGGAGGCCAAGTCAGGGACGCGCACCGTTTGATGCTCATAGACAGCGTCCAAGCAGGGCCCCTGATTCACCTTCGACTGCAGGGCATCGACCTTTCTCGGCAGGTCGCTTGAGGGTGCCTGCGACTGGATATCGCGTCGGCCGGTCACCGCGCTGATGGAGCCTTCGTCGGCACCGGGGACGAGCTCGATCGCGGCACGCACCAGGTGGGCCAGTATTTCCTGGGGATCGTCCTCTGCCTGCAGGGACCGGGCGAGTTCGCTCATCTGCTCAGCCAGCCCTCCCACCTCCCCATTCTGGTCCTTACCCTCGTCCTGCCCCTCCGAGCTGTCGGCGGCGTTACTGGCGTCGTCGTTCCCGTCTGATCCTGCACCGTTGGTTGCCATCCACCCAGTATGGTTCCCGTGCACAAGCCACCCATCCGTACTCGGCGGCAGAATCGAGCAGTCTCACCTGGGACTCGTTAGAGGCCGCCTCCACTCCCACTTTCAGGACCGGGACCGGGACCGGGCCCGGGCCCGGGCCCGGGCCCGGGCCCGGTACAACCCGCACGTGGAGAACCTTCACCGGGACCCGGACACGGGCAGGGTCGGGACGGGGCAGGGAGAGGGTGTGTAGCGCCGGACGACTTGTGGGGTGATGGCTCCTGCGAGCAGGTTCTTGGCGTGCACGTTGGATAAGTGCGAAATGGGCGTGCTGGTCCACCCGTGCCCGTGGATGCTGCGGCGCGGCGGGGTCTGATTGGTGCTGCGATGTTCTGGGGTGGAGATCCCGATGGCGGAGCTGGATTTTGCTCGCTAGCGTAACCGGAGGTGGTTGATCATCCTGCTTTCGGGGTTCGTGAACCATCCGATCGTGCAGTGATCAACGAATCAAACCAACCCAGTGCGCTCAACCCACCGACGACAGCCTCCGGAGGTTTCCTGTGACCGAGCTTTCCGCTCTTGCCCTGATCTGCACTCTTACCCAGTCCCCCGACCCGTCGAGCAGCGAACTCATGGCTCAGCACATCCTCGATGAGTTCAAGGGCCAGGGGGTCAGCACGTCCTCGTTGAGGGTTGTCGATTACGACGTCAGGCCAGGGGTGAAGACCGATATGGGCGGCGGAGATCAGTGGCCTGAGATCCGTGAACAAATCCTCGCCGCGGACATCCTGGTCCTGTCCACCCCCATTTGGATGGGGCACCCCTGCAGCGTCGCCCAGCAGGTTATGGAGCGGCTCGACGCCGACCTCTCCGAAACGGACGAGCAAGGCCGGCCGATCATGTACGGGAAAGTCGCGACCGTAGCCGTCGTCGGCAACGAGGACGGCGCCCACAAGACAATCGCCGACATGCTGCAGGGACTCAACGATGTCGGCTTCACCATCCCCGCCCAGGGCGGCACCTACTGGGTCGGAGAAGCCATGCAAACCATCGACTTCAAAGACCTCGCCCAGGTCCCAGACCCTGTCGCGTCCACGAACGCCGGCCTCGCCCGCAATGCCACCCACCTCGCGACATGCCTCACAACCAACCCATACCCTGCGGACTAGGCCCCACCAGCGCCGTACCCGCACAAAGCACGCACCCGGCAATCCCCCATAGATAATCAACCGCTCCACAAAGCACCTCCCGATGCTGGCTCCAGCAGACTGTGCCGCCATCGCATCTAGTTACCGGTTGGCCGGATGCGTATATTGGACAGGTTGCTTCAGCGAAGAAGCAGGTACTGAGACGGAGAAATAGATGAAGTCTTTTGCGTGCGGTGACGTGGTGCCCGGGTGCGATGCCCGGTGGGTCTGCAGGTCAGACGATGAGGTCCTCTCCAACGTGGCAACCCACGCCGCTGCGGCTCATGGTCTTGGCGCCCTTCCGGACGATGTTGTGGCGAAGGTCCGATCCTCCATCGTGTCCGTTGGCTGATCCATCCTTCCGTTTACAGGCTTTCTCCGTTCACTCGAGGGCCATGCCGAAGGGTATGGCTGCGCCCGAACACAGTTCGATCGCAACGCGATACCCGCGATGTGAGCACCAGCACGCCGGCCGTGTGACACAGCGGCTCGACAGCAGGCGACGCTGTGGCGGGTGAATACAGTGTCGTGGGAGCAGTGATGCCCGGGACGGTGACGCGGGAGATGGTCATCGCAGTGTGTGAGGGGCATGGCGCCGGGACGGCTTACCAGCCGATCGTCGACACCGCTCGGGGTAGCATCGTCGGCTACGAGGCCCTGGCCAGGTTCCCCGGGTACGAGCAGAAGAACCCCGAGGTGTGGTTCGCCGCTGCCCGGGACTTTGGTCTGTCGGCAGCGCTTGAAGCCGCCACCTTACGCAGCGCTCTGGCCCGCCGTTCCGATCTGCCCGTCAACTGCTTCCTGACCGTGAACATTTCGCCGGCGCTGCTACTCAACGGTGAAGTGCAGGCGGTCTGGGCCGACCAGGGCGGGTTGGGCGGGATCGTGGTGGAACTGACCGAGCAGACACCCATCGAGTCCTACCTTGAACTCGAACCGGCACTGCACCGGCTCCGTAGTGCAGGAGCGATGATCGCTGTCGATGATGCCGGTGCCGGATACGCCGGTCTCAATCACCTGCTGGCGATTCGACCGGCCCTGATCAAGTTGGACCGCGAACTCGTCCGGGACATTGACGAGGACCCCGCCAAACGCGCGCTGGTCGAAATGATCGGCATGTTCGCCGGTCGCATCGATGCTTGGATACTCGCTGAAGGCATCGAGCGTGTCGAAGAACTGGATGCCCTCATTGCCCTGAAAGTGCCGCTCGTGCAGGGCTACCTCCTGGGCCGGCCGCAGGCCTCATGGTCGAGCCTCGACCCAGATCTTGCACACCGCATGCTGACGCGCACCCGCGACACCGGCGGGGCGACGCTGCGCCGCGTCCTCGAGACATGTCCCACCGCGCCCAGCACACGCGCAGCCGCCGCCCTCCTCGCAGCCCAGCCGCACCTACGCCGCGTTGTCGTCATCGACGACCACCAACGCCCCCTCTGGATCGTCGATGCCCAGCACGCAGACCTCGGCGTGGCCAGTCCCGGCGTTCGCCTCAATCTCGACACGCCTCTCAACGACGCCCTACACCGGGCCCTCACGCGTGGAGAACAACAACGCTACGACTCGCTGATGATCACTGACAACGCCGGACGTTACACAGGCGTCGTCCACATGGACCGCCTCATCACCGCCGCCATCACCCCGACCACCTAACAGCTGCACCGGTCGCGGTACCGGGGGTACCCGATGCGCCCGCCGGTGATGCCCGCTGTACGGTGTAGCTACCCAAAGTCGGAATTGGCCGCCAAACGAAGAGGTTTCGCCGTGCCCTATCGGAGTAAACAGGTGTTGGAGCAGTGGGTACGGGAATTCACTGCTGATACGGACAAAACATCCACCACCATTGAGGTTCTGCGGCATGACGGCGGTGCGGGCGCGGACACCGGGCTGGTCGTCATGCGAATGCACGACCTGCCCTCGGACGTTTTCTTGTATCCCGTAGGACCGGGAGACCCCCGGTGGGAGGTGAACTTCGGCCCGCGTGAGCGCGACCTTGTCATGAGCGCAGGGAAACTTCGTGGTCTCGCCAAGGAACTCGATCGTGTGGCCGCGCTGTGCGAGTTCTTCGAATTCAAGTCCGAACAGCACGCCTCACGCTCGAGACACACACCAACGACCTCCTGAACCTGATCCTGCCGGTGACGCACCCCTGGAAGCAGGTAGCACAGGAACCACGGAACGGGAGCTACAGGCAGCGCGAAAAATCCTCCCAATGGTGTGGAGGCGGCAGCAGTACAGTACGCAGTAGATACCCGATCCCACAGTTGGGCGAGCGGGATCTATCGGGGTTGAGCAGGCAGCCTCTTACCGGCCGGCGCGGCATCCCGGTGCAGGACAGCTAAGGCCCACCGTGAATACCACCCCGCAGCCCTCCCCCTCCTCCCCCTCCTCTTCTTCCTCGTCGGTTTCCTCCTTCCCGCCCGAGTTGTTGGCGGTTTTCGGGCGGACCAACGGGTACCTGCTGACCGAGCAGACCGCCCACGACGCCGTCGACAGCCTCGCCGAGATCGCCCGGGATATCATCGACGCGGCGACCGGCGCCGGTGTGAGCATCATCGACACCGACGGCACCCGGGTGAGCGTCGGAGCAACGAACCCTGATGTCCTCGAAGCCGACAATCTGCAATACGAGTACGGCCAGGGGCCATGCATGAGCGCCTGGTCCACCGGTCAGCCCGTCTACATCGCCGACACCACCACCGATGACCGGTTCACGGACTGGACGTCCGCGGTGACCGAGCTCGGCATCCGCTCCTGCCTCAGCGTGCCCCTGCTGAACAAACCGGCCGGCCTGGGCGCGATGAAGGTCTACTCGGACACCATCGACGCGTTCACGAACGAGGACCGGCGGCTACTGATCAACCTCGCCCGCTCCGCCGCGACCCTCCTGGGACATATCCAGGCCACCGACACCCCGCAACGCATCAGCGACGACGTGAAAGCATCCCTCGCCGAACGGGACACCATCGGTATCGCCCGCGGCATCCTGATGGAACGCTTTGACCTGGACCGGCAGGCGGCCATGAGCCACCTGATCGACCTCGCCACCGACACGAACACCACCATCGGTTCGATGGCGGCCATGATCAGCGAACGTCAGGACGGCACCCACCCCACTGATGGTGCGTGATGTTCCAACACACCGCAGAGGAACAACGCCGCCGCACGCTACACGCCATCCAGGCCAGCGGCCTTGATGTGCAAAGCGTCTGGGTCCGCTACTTCTCCCTCTCCGGCAGCGCCGACGAATTCGAAGTCGACGCCTACCTCAACGGGCTCATCAGCCTCACCCCACTGGAACGAGACCTCGTCTCCCACGCCGTCAACGAACTCATCACCGAAACACCACCACCCACCGCCCCCTACAGCAACGACCCCGCTGAGCTCAACGACCCCGCTGAGCTCAGCGCCCCCGGCGAGCTCAGCGACGCAGCGGCCTCGGCCGATCTCAACCATCGGGATGACCAGGACGGCCGAGAGGATGATCTGAAGGAAGACGGCCCAGGACAAGGCGACTGAGTGCGGGTATCAGCCGGGCAGGATGTTCAGTGGCGGCGGCTCCACCATCGGGCCTGATGTTCATGACGGTGATCGTCGTCCTACTGCTCCCGGACTGGACCGGGTCAGGCGACACTCGTCGCGTGTGGGTTTTTACCGTGCCCGTCCTGCTCGGCCTCGCTGGAGCAGTCATTGCACAAGCCCTGAGTGGTTCGGTGCGCGGCAAGATCGTGCCCGTGGGGTGAGTCCGCTCCTTTTTCGTATCTGCGGCCAGGATCTTGGCGTGAACGTCGATACCAGCGTCAACGACGCGCTGCCCCGAGCCATGGTGTGAAACAAACAGCACCGGGTCAATTCGCTGCTCGTCGCGGGCGATGCCGGCTGGCGGCTCACGTCCCAGCGGCAACCTTTTGAACACCGGTCATCGTGTCACCCCGCAAAGACCAGCCTTTCTGACGGCAAGATCTTGCGCTGACTGATCAAGGTCATGTGGTGGCACAATTGATGATGGCGGCAACGAGGGGCGACGTGCTTCAGCGTCCGTGGGTAGCCTGTTTAGATGGTTGCGCGGTGAGCTCGTGAGGCCCTTGACTGCGTCCAGTTTTGACTCTGCTGTTCTGTTCATTCGGCGATGGACGCAGGCTGCAGATGTAGTGGAAGGGACCTCGCGCCAACGGTTTTCACTTAACCGTTCTACTGCTTTATGCTGATGATCTGGTCCTGCAAGCGGCCAGTCGGTTTTCTCTTCATGGAGCCACCATGTACGACCGCCTTCTCACCCTGATCAGGGTCGACCTTGCCAATAACGGAGCAACGATTTTTGTCCGGGGTCGCTTTACCGCCACGAACTACCGTGCCCTTGTGCCCCTGATTAGACGAGCCCATGCACTCCCGGGTAACCCGATAGTCACCGTTAACATCACACGGGCATCAGCAGTGGAACCTGACGCGATCCGCCTCCTCATGGATGCCTGCCGCTCGGCTTTCCTGCACACGACCATCGTGCAAGTACGCACCACCGACCCCACTGCATCACGGCTCGCCTCACCGATGGCCGCCTGACAGGTCAACGCACCTCCTCAAGCAGTCACCCCACCAGCCCCTATATAGCGGTTGAAGGTCTTCCGCCTGCGCTGTATCTGCACCATCGACGCAGAATCGTTTCCCTGCAACGGAAGAGCACCAGCGCAACCGGCGTCCTCGGTCTTTCTCGCACTGCAGCTATCTCTTCTCACCCCTTTTCCCTTTAAGGAGTTGTCATGAATAGTCGTCTCTTCCCTACCGATTCTTTCCCCGAGGACCTCACGGCATTGGAGGACATTGAATTGCAGGTCCTACACAGCAGGGTTCAGCGGCAGGTCGATTACGAATATGCCCATGACATCGAGGTGAACCCGGAGACCGATTTCCGCGCCGCTGACATCGCTGAGGAGTTCGAGCGCCGCGAGGCACTGACATCGCCATGGCGTTCCCTGCTGCACCCGATGTTCCAGGCATGACGGCTAGCAGGACCATTGACGCCTTCCCACACTTCGAGCGCCAAACCTTCGACGTGCTGACAGCGGAGCTGTCCCCCGCCGCCGCGTCCCGGTTCGCAGCGGACTTTGTATCCATGCTTCCGTCGCGAATCCACAGGATTACTGAGGCGTTGGTTGCGGAAAACGACAGGGAGGAGATGGTCACGGCGCTGTTAAGTCTGAAGGCCAGCGCAACCATGATTGGAGCAATGCGTCTGTCCTCGACCGTTGATAGAGCGCTGGGCGATCTCACCAGGGCCGTTCATCCCAGCACGTTACTGCCGGTTCGTCTGCAACATGAGGCACAGCAGTTTGTAGCCGCGTATGCATCCTTCCAAAATGCTGCGTCGCGGGCTGCTTGAGAGACTTCCAGGAACCGGTCGAGGAGTCGGCGGAGGAGCCCGTTGCAGGGAGCATGCCGCCCTGGGGTTATGCAATCCAAGAATCCAGCCTCCGCTGACGTGTGGCGTAAGATTTTATGGGCCTACGAAGTGGCCTCGGTTCAACAGTGAGCCTTCTCTACCTTCTTGAAACCTAGATGAGGAACTGATGCCGGACGAGCAAGAATTAGCCCGTGAGGCCGAGCGTGACACCTTCACCGCTCAGTTGCAGAACATGGTGCTCGAGAGCGATGACGTTCAGGATTTCCTGACTGGGCTGGTCACCGTCGCAGCCGAGGCGTTCACCGGACCCTACGGGGATGTGTTCTGCGGAATCACCCTTCTGCGGCCGCGCTCGATGATCACCGTGGCCAGCAGCAGCGACAGGGCCCGGCAGGTCGACGAAGTGCAGTACGGGTTCAATGACGGGCCCTGCCTGCGTGCAGCCCGCGACGGCGTAACTATTCATGTCCGCGATTTCCTGACCGAGTTCCGGTTCCCCGAGTATCGCGAAGCGATCGCCGGCTACGGCCTGCGCTCAGCTCTGGGCATACCGATCCGCCTCGACGAGGGCGCCAGCGCCGGCCTAGACTTCTACTCCACCGAGCCGGGTACGTTCGACGACAAAGGCATTCGCGTTGCCGAAGGATTCGCCCGTGACGCATCCCAGTCCCTGCGCCTGGCAGTACGCATCGCGAAGCTCACTGACGCAACGACGAATATGCGGGCAGCCATGGAATCACGTACCAGCATCGACATGGCTATTGGCGCGATTATGGCCCAAAACCGGTGCAGTCAGGACGAGGCCACCAAGATCCTGCGCCGCGCGTCCTCGAATCGGAACGTGAAACTCCGCGATCTGTCCGTCGACATCCTCAGCTCGCTCGGACAGCACAAACCCATCACCACCCACTTCGACACCTGACCTTCGGCTCAATCACTGTTCCCTCTGCCGCAGCATGCCGAAAGGCGTGGACAGTAGCCGCAGCTAGGCGTTAATCTCGTCTTCGACCAAGCGGGCTAGTTTGCGCAGGAACCGCCCGTCCTGGGCGGAAAAATTCCGGGGCTTCTGATCGATGACACATAAAGTCCCGACAGTCCAGCCGCCGGGACCCCGCAAAGGATATCCGGCGTAGAACCGGATGAACGGCTCTCCCACAACCAGGGGATTGGTCCTGAACCGGTCGTCCTCGCGTGCATCCGGAATGATCAACGGCCCGGCATTACGGATAGTTGCAGTGCAGAAGGTGACTTCACGTGGCAGATTCTGCTCGATGGATCCAATGACGGACTTCAGAAACATGCGGTGATCGTCGATGAGCGCGACGACGGAGGAGCTGACCGCGAAGTAGTCCCGTGCCTGCTGCGTGTACTGGTCGAAACGACTCTCCGGAGGTGAGTCCAGCAGATTCGTCCGGGTCACGGCGTGGAGACGCTCCCGTTCAGCTTCCTCCGCAGTGAACAGGAAAGCGCCCAGGGCACCCAGGGACCTGCGGGAGGCTTCCGGTGTTTCGGCGGCCTCGTCTTCCTCGCTACGGGGAACCCGGATGTTCACCGGGCTGCCTTCGAGGAGTTCGTTCATGGCGTCGGCGAGAACATTCCGCTCACTACCCGGTAGGACGAGGAGCCCGCCGAGGTATGCCTGGACCTCGAACTCCGAAACTTTGCCACCGACGGCGTAGTACCTCACCCATAGCTCGCTAACAGTCACGCCCGCCTTCGAGAGGGCGAGTGTTATCAGCCTGACTTGTATCTGACCGTTCATTGAACCTCCGAGCCCGATCGTCCCCACTACTCAGCCCCGTCACCACATGCCGATACCAATACCGAGGTCAGGGCAGGAGGACGATTACTGCGTTACGACCCCCGCCGACCCTCAGCCTACTTATTGTTCCCAAGGTAGTGCACGCTTCCCCGATCGGCCCATTCCGGTAGTTTCGTCTAGGTTCTTCTGCAGTAACCTCGCATAAAAACCCGCACGCGATGCCGCACCCACATGATCGGGAATTTGTTCGGTAATGTCTGATGCCTCGCGCGGCGCACACCCATGCCTCGTGATGCAGGAAACAAGGGCTGGAATTCGTCCTATGTTTGCGGCATCCCGACCTTTAGGATTGCCGCCTAGGACTGGGCAGGGAACCCACCGGCACACCCCCATACAGCAGTGACCGGAATGGCGGAAGGACACCGCTGAACGGCGAGCGAAAACGACGCATGACTTCGGGCCTCGGCACCGGGAGGCCTCAAAGACCCAGATACACCGGCTCTTGGCACCATGAACGTAGAAACGAGATTCACCATGACGCACGAAAGCCATCAGCGGCCCGGCACCGAAACCCCCGCCACCCACTTCGACTGACACCCCACCTGCCACTGCCGGACCATCCCCGCATCACCCCCTTGAGGTCATCCACCTGTGGGCGGGTGGAGCCTGAAGGGTGGAGCTCAAGCCGTCCACCTGTTGATGAACACCCCACGTCACTGCGACCGTGTCAAAAATATCCAAACCCACCGCGTCCGTGCTGCATTACCAGGTTTCCCCACACTTCGCTGCTTGTCCTGCGCAGACCCCGACCGGCAGGATACCGGCCTGAAAACCACGCCTCACTATGTTCTCCGCCCGTCACCGACCCTGCTGGCGCACCTCGAGTGCGTGGTGAGGGCTTTGCTGTCAGGTCATAGCGGGCGCACTCCAGCCAGGCAGCACCACACTTAGGGTTTCCCGTCGGTCGGCGCGGAGCCGGCCCTTCCGGTCCCAGGTGCGCTGGCGGCCCAGCCAGACCGCGAGGATCTTCTCGTCCGGGTGGCGCTGTGGATCATAAAACGGGAACCTGCCGGTATCAGCCTTGAATTGCCGAGCTTCTTCGAGACGCCGCGCCCACAGTTCCTCCGGATTGCTCTTCCGGGTACCGAGCCACTCCCCCAGCCTGTCCAGGGCCTCGACCTTGTCACGGGCGAGCCGGCCCGTGTCGTGGCTCCGGCGCTGGTTCTCCAACCACCGGTACAGCATCCGGGCCTCCACGCTGTCGTTCTGCGCCGGCACCCCACCCACCCGGGCCACGTAGGTGCTCATGGCGGTGTAGTGCTCCCACCACACCTGCTCCCGACTCCGCCGGAAGCGACGCCGGTCGCGGCGGCGTGCGGGCTGGTCATGGAGTACCCAGCACCGATCGAACCACCCCGGATGCCGGCCAATCTGCCGGTCAATAGCCCGGTGGACGCGGCGGACATCAACCCTGCACCATGCGGCGATCACCGCCGGAGGCACCCCGCGGGAGTACATCAGCAGCCACTCCTGCCGGTTCTCACACGCACCCTGCGGGTAGTCGTCCTCGGCCAGGATCAGGTCATCGAAACGCATGAGGCCCCGCGCCTGTCTGATCAGCCACCGCTACTCCCCCGGGCACCGAAGGACCGCGCCCGCCACGGCTGGGCCGTGTCGGCCCTCGGCGAGGGATCAAAACGATCAGGACGTATCTCTCCTCCGTTGGGCGCAAGCGGTGTGCGGTGCATGGTGTTGACAGTAACGACCGTCCGCAACAGTGTCGCGGGCGGCTCATCCACAGGTGGACGGCTTTGAGCTCATTCCTCCGGGCTCCACTCGCCCACAGGTGGATGACCCGCAACCCCCACCCTCGTTCGCGACCCGGCTTCCCAAATAATCGAACCTGTGTTCTATTTTAAAGCCTGTACGAGGAACACCAGGGCGAGGGAGAAGCAGCCGGTGACAGCGCAACCAGTGGACACCACACCACCCACAAAACCAGCCCAGCACGCGGCCCAGCAAGCAATCCAGGACGCTGCGCGCGAGGGTACACGGGCAGGTGCGTGGCATGTCCTGGACGAGCCGGCCGCCGTCCGGTTCCTGCCCTCCGGCACGCCCCTGGCGCTGCGCTGGCGGGGCAGCATCTGGCAGGTCATCGGCGAACCCCTCGCCTGGTCGAGCTCGGACATCTGGCGGGAACCCGTCACCACTCCCCCAGCCACCGACAACACCCACAGCAGCCGTGGCAGCGTCGGCAGCATGGACGGGCACAACACCCTGAGCGGCCTGGGCGGTCTGGGCAGTGTTGTGACTACTCGGTTCTGGCGGTTTCGGGCGCAGACCGGGCCGGCGTCCCCGGTTTTGGAGTTCGATATGAACGCCGATGCCCGGTGGGAGGACTGGCGGCTGCGCCGCGTCACCACCATCGACGGCTACTAGCAGTCACTGACGGCTATTGACGGCTAAGGATCGTCTCGAACATTGTCCGACCAGGTCCGCGCCATAGGGCATGACGAGCAGGTGGCGGGGCGGATTGCAGGGCCATGGGTCAGAACAAGAGATACGCGAAACGGTACGCGAGACTGATGGACGACCGGATTGAGGAGTTCGTCATGCGCGAGGAGCTGATCATGCTCACCGCCGCCGAACTCGACCTCGAGCACACCCCGGCCACCGACTTCCCGGAACCACGTCGGGTGTACGCGTGGATCCGCTACCCGTCCAAGGCAATCCGGATCCAGGCCCACGCGATCGCCTACACCAGGACTGCCGTGAAGATCCGCTTCCTGGAACCTCTCATCCAGATCCAGCGTGAGGGCTGGGTATGGCTCAATTCGGTCACACCCGTCCCCAATAACAACAACCACAGCAATCACGACGACAAGCAGAACGACAATCGCGACCAAAAGAAGAACAACCACTCCGGTGAATGAAACCGGGACATTCTGCTGGCGTACACCACATTTTCCGACACGATAGGGTGGAAGGCTGGGGATCATTGATTCATGTCTAATAACTCAGGAGTGATAATGGCGCAGCGTGTACAGGTGCAATTGGTGGACGATCTCAATGGTGACGTCGCACAGGAAACGGTCCGGTTCGGGGTCGATGGCATCGACTACGAGATCGATCTGACAACGGAGAACGCGCAGAAGCTGCGCTCAACCCTGTCCGAGTACGTGGACAACGCCCGCAAGGCCAAGACCGGGCGCAGGGGCCAGGGCGGCCAGAAGGCTACCGGCGCATCGTCTACGGGCCGGTCCAAGCGCGAGGACACCCAGCAGATCCGCCAGTGGGCGCAGGACAACGGCTACAACCCCAGCTCCCGCGGACGGATCACCCAGTCCATCATTGACGCCTATAACGAGGCCCACTAGAAGCTGACCCGCTCGATCGATCAGGGGGGCGGTGGCCGGGGTGGAGGATCCGAGGACGGCAGCCGCTGCCCGGTGGGCGAAGGCCGGGCAGTACGCGCAAGGCTACGCCGACAACGGGATGGGTGAGGCCTTGCGGGTCTACTACACCCGCTATCTGCCGTTCGGCACGCTTGCCATCGTCCTTCTCCTGTCTCTGCTGGGCCCCATCGTCATTCCAGACGGGCCAGAACAGCTCCCGATTCTTATGCAGGCCGGGTGGTTCATCTTCGCCATCGCCGCCCTGGCCGGCGGACTCGTGTACAACACACAACGGCTCAAACCCCAGGTCAAGCTGGGATCAAACGTTGCCATCACGTTCCCCTTGGAGAAGGACGAGCAGAAAGCGTTGATGCGCGGCATCAACGGCAAGGAACCCGTGCCAGCGAACCACCTCAGCGTGGCACGGGCCGTTGCCGTGCGCAGCCGCAAGGACGCCGCCACCACGCTCCTGATCGTCCCCGCCTACACCTACTTCATCGGCCAGGCCGTGGGGAACCTGGACTGGGTGTACCTGGCCTTTTTCGCGGCCTTCGCCGTCCTGGCAGTCCTCCAGGTCAGAAGCTTCCAGCGCCAAGGGCGCTTCCTCGCTGCTACAGCGTCACCGGGCACCTGAACCGGGAACCGCCGGCTGAACAACCGGCCAGCGGTAGCTGGCGGCCGCCCACGAGTCGTCGGCTCGTCACACCAGCGCGCCGCGTGGATTAGTCGCAGTTCCCGCGACGGACCGCGATGTCGCAGACGAGCTTCCCGGGATTAGTGATCACGCCGTTGGCTTGAAGAAGCGCTACCGCCACGCCTGCCAGCAGAGCCATCATCAGGCCCGCAATAACCCAGGCGCGGGCTTGCATCATGTTGCTGCGCCGTCAGGCGTGTCGATGGCGCCGCGGGCGATGTCGGTGCGGGCTTTGGTGTAGGCGGCGCTGATGTAGTCCTCGAGCTTGGCGCGTTCGATGCGCCACTGGCCGCGCCCGCCGATCTGGATGGCCGGCAGATCCCCTGAGGCGATGAGGGCCCGGATGGTGTTGTGCTTGGTGTTCAGCTCGTCGGCTACCTGCTGCAGGGTGAGGAACCGCAGCGGCCTGGGCTGCTCCTGGAGGGATTGGTCTGTCATGTACCCAGCATCCCAGCCACCAAACGCGGCAACCCGGACCGACGCTTTGATTGATGCCCTTAAGGGGTGGAAACGGAATCGCACCACACAGTCCCGTCTCCGGTTTTCCCTCGTGACAAGGAATGCCATCAGCGCCTGAATGTTTTGGCACTGGAGGTTCGGTGGCGCCGACACACCACCCAACCCGAACGTCTACGAATTGGTCTGTCGATTGCCACTACCCTGGCGGCTTTGTTCATGGCCCTGACGGTGCACTCCCCCACGTCAGGTTTCCTCTCAGCTGCGTGTGAGCATCAGTCCTGGAGGGACGAGGTCGCCGCGAGTACCTGAAACCTTAACTGGGTATTCGGTGAGCTCCTGTCCACCACGGCATCCTGACACGCAGGCCATCAAAACGGAGGGCTCGTCAGGGCGGGGATTGGTCAGGCTTTGTTGGCGTGGTTGGGGCAGCAGTAGCGGCCGACTTCGACGGTAATCGTCCGGTATACCCAGCGCTCGGGCAGGAGCCATCCCTCACCTGAAGCTTGTGGTGTGGCAAATGCAACACTGCGCAAGGGCCGGAGTCCTCACTGACTCACCTCTCCATGTCGGAGCTGGCTCAGGAGCGCTCTCACCTAGCACATCCATCTGTGAAGGCTCCGGTCGTCTGTATGTTTATACGCTCGGTACCGTCCGTTTGGCCGACTGGATCCAAGATTCCAACGCGGACTACATGGCAGACGGCGTCCGGACGCACCGGTCCGCATCGAGTCCCAGCTCGACCTGCTTTAGACGATGCGCGAGAACAACGTGCGCCAGTTCGCAGCACGCCAGCTCGCGGACCACTCCCCAGAGACCCTGCGGCAGATCCGCGCGATGATCGACGAGCAGCTCAAGGCAGAGCCTTCGCCGGCCCTGTAGTCCGCCAGCACGTCAGAGCCCCGGTCGCAACCGCCGGGGCTCTTTCGTACCCGGGATTGCCCTACTTCGCCCGCTCACGACCTCGCGGCATTGCCACCGCCGACGCTCCGCTGCGAAGTCGCAGCGCCCGCAGGCCGCCCCACAGCGAGTCATTCCAGTCCCTCCCCCACCGCTTCGAGCAAACGCTCCCCACGCGGCCGGTCCATCTACTCAGAGGCAGCCGAACCATCGCACCTCCGAACCTCGGAAGTTCGGTACTGCCGACGGCCACCGGCAGCAAGGATGCTGGGAGGCACTCCCGAGCTTCCGCAGTTCGTAACCTCCGACAGCATTGTCTTCTAAACTCCGGAAGTTCGGCAGTACGGGCACGGATGTATGCACGCAGTCGAGCTTCCAGGCCCCCGCATTTGGGGTTAGCCAGGCTCAAGCAGCACCGGGGTCTGGTCCTTCCGAACTTCGGACGTTTGGGAGTATCAATGTCCAACTCTTGTGTCCGTGCAGCCTTCCGCAGCTCGGCAGTTCGGAGCCTCCAGACTCAGAGAAATCCGGAGTCCGTGTCTTCCGGACTTCGGAAGTTCGGCCAAACCGGCGGCACGACCCCGTACCGGCACGAGACACCAGACATCGGCCGTTCGTAACCACCAGGGTCAGGATGTCCCGAGGATCAGTGCTTCCGAACGTCGGGGGTTCGGCAATGTGCACCAGCAACCGCCTCGGACCTCAACTTGGCAGTCGATAAACACCTAAATCGGGAAGTTCCGAATCTTGATCCTTCCGTACTTCCGTACTTCCGTACTTCCGTACTTCCGGAGTTCGGAAGCAAGGGCAGCAACAGACCCGATCGAGCGGAACACCAGCGCTCAGCAGATCATCACCACCATGGCCAGGCGTGCCCGGGCTTCGGATCTTTCGAACTTCCGGAGTCCGGCAGTTCGACACTTGAGTACGCGTCGACGAAAGCCCCAAACCTCGGAAGTAGGGGACCATGGGAGCCCACCCCGCCCGAGTTCAGTCCTTCCGGACTTCGGAGGTTTGGCAGTGGTGAAGTCGCCTACAGCTCAGCTGTCCAAGCTCCCGCACCTCGCCAGTCAGCCACCCACGAGTTGACTAGGCCCCGTCCTTCCAAAGTTCCGGACTCAGTAACTCCGAAGTTTCGGCAGTGCTCCCGCCCCCTCAGCAACACTTGGCCGCCAGCCTACAAACCTCGGGAGTCTGGTGGTGCAGCGCCTGGTCCAGCTCCGGAGTACCGTTTTCCCAATCTGCCAAACTTCGGAAGTTCGTGCTGTCGGTTGTGGCTCACGCGCGAGTAGGATCTCGCGGCAAGCTTGATCCTTCGGAACTCTCGTAGTTCCGGAGTTCGGTACCTCGCTCCTTTGCAAGTACAAACCTACAGACTCCGGTACGTCGGAACTCACCGGCGGTTCTTCCGGGGTGGGGGAGGGGCCCACTGGTAGGTTGGGTCCGTTAGCTTGCCGGCTGACAGCTGGAACTCTGTAAGTTCCGTACCTTGGGTGGCCCTGTGGCTGCTCCGTCTAATGCACACGCAGATTCCTACTGCAGCCGGACCATTTGTCATTGCAGCGAAGGATCCGTGCGACATGAGAGTTGTCTCTGTCATCAACCAAAAGGGCGGCGCCGGTAAGTCCACGACCGTCATGAACCTGGCGTCGGTGGTCGCCGAGCACTCACGCGTGCTCGTCGTGGATGTTGATCCGCAGCTGTCCGTCACCTCGTGGGCGACCACGGCGGAAGAACTTCCTGATGACCGCCGGCTGCCTTTCGACGTCGTCGCGGAGACGGACGTGGAGGTCCTCGCTCAGCTACGCGGTGCGGATTACGACACGATCTTCGTCGATACTCCCGGAAACCTGGAGAACATGGCGGTTCTGAAGGCCGTCGTGGCCAATTCGGACTTCGTGATCCTGCCGACCGAGCCAACGGCACTGGCCATGCTGCCTCTGGTCAACACGTTCAACAGCATTGTCGAGCCCGGGGGAGTGGACTACCGGGTCGTCATCACGAAGGTCGACTCGAGGTCCCTGGTCGATGCCACGGACGCCCAGGACGAGCTGCGCGACGCTGGCCTGAAGGTCTGCAAGTCGTATGTGCGGTCCTACAAGGTGCACGAGCGTGCACCGCTTACCGGTCAGGTCGTGACTACTTATGACAAGACGCGGGCGGCCGAAAAGGCCGGCGCGGACTACAAGGACGTTGCCCGGGAGCTCTTGAGCATCTGGGCCAATCAGGAGACGAGGTAGATCATGGCGGTCAAGAAGGGGTTGAAGGGGCTGCTGAACCAGGGCAGCCAGGAAATGCTTGCCGCCATGCAGCGCGACCAGCAGGACGAGGCAGATCGCAGCACGGGTAGGGGAGTGGGAGCCACTCTGCCCGTAGCCGCGCCGGCCGCGCCATCGTCAGCGGTCGCTACGGCGGTCCAGGAACCATCAACAACCCGGCCGGCGGCCCAGGCGGTTCCCGAGCCTGTTGAGCCCGCCCCGGAGCCAGCTCCTCGCGCTCAACAGGAGGCTGTTCCGGCGGCGCCCAAGCAGGCGGCTCCGCAGCCTGAGAAGCCCGCGGGGGAGCGGGCCACAGCGGCGGAGCCCAAAGCCGCGAAGAAGCCGTCGTGGGAGGAAATGGACCGCAAGGAGGTCCGTGTCTACGGGGATCAGGTGCTGGCTCTGACGACGCTCCGCATGAAGATCAACAAGGGGAAGAAGGGCCCGGAACGCATCACGGACAACACCCTGATTCGTACCGCCATCGACCTGCTGTTGCAGCACCAGGACGAGCTCGGGGGAGTGACGGAGAACGAGATCCGCGCTTCCTGTGGCCTCGACCCGCGCTATTGACCTACAGGACTACGGAGTACCGAACTTCCGAAGTTAGGACACCACTCCCGCTCTTTGCACCTCGTATCTCCCGAACTCTGTAATTTCGTCATCAGCCCGCCGGCCTGAACGCTAAATCCGCGAGGGATAGGTCGTCGGGCGGTCCCTCGTACGTCTCCCACGGGTAGTCGTCATCGGGGGAGGGGAACAGCGCATCCGGAGCACGCCCAGCGAGCCATTCCCGCCAGACTGCGCGCTGCGTCCTGTAGAACTTCACCTGTGCTGCGACGTCCTCCAGGACGCCCAGGCACTCGGCAACCGTGGACAGGCTGGTGGAAGCCTCCATGGTCCATCCTGCACGCCCGCGAGTCGCGAGGTTCCACGCAGCGAGGATCTCGAGGGACTCGCTGACCGTGGTGCGGGAGAGCCTCGTGATGCGGACGAGCTCAGCCGTCGATAGGGGAGTGGCCGACGTCTCCAACGCCTCGTACACGAACGCGGCAGGGAAGCCGAGCTCCCTGAAGGCAGGCCGGAGGGCATGCAACTTGCCCTTCTTCCAAGCCAAATCTCCGGCACTATCTTTGAGCGAATCCGGGATGGTGAGCTCGTACTGATCTCCCCGCGTCCCCTTTGCCTTCTCGAGCAGGGCGATGAGGGGGTTGGCCGCCGATCGAAGCGCGCGCAGATGACCGGCCACAGTGGTGTGATCGAGCCCTGTCGCGACAGCCAATGATCGGACCCCGAACTCGACGACCGATCCCCCGGTCATATGTGCCGCGGCTCCCAGTGCCCTGAGCACCATCCTTCGTGCGAGGTCAGCCCTTGAGGAACCCATTGTCTGCTCAACCAGCGAAGCGGCGTTTCGCCAGGTCCTGATGAATCGATGCTCGGCGGCAGAATCGACGAGCGTGGAATTACCACGGTGTAGTACGGGCGGCTGTGTATGTGGCTGGCTAGTGGGGTTTTTATGGTCACTGCTCTGCCTTGCGGTGTTTGTGGCCTTTGATTTGAGGTGCCGATGTGAAGCAGCGAGGTCGCGCTGAAGTGCCTGGACTCTGTTGCCCGAGCTGTAGCGGGCGTAGAAGGACGCGAGGCCGGGCCAGATCCCCTGGGTCATGCGGCGGTAGATGTCGGTGGCGTCCAGTCCGGCAGCAGCAGCTCCCGTGATGACTGCCTGGCGGGCCTCGGAGTTGCTGCCGTAGCGGTTGGCGTCGTACAGCCCTGTGCGCGCGATGCTCTGCATGGCCTGGGACATCCGGGGAGCCGAAGAGACGTCCATCGTGTCCGCTGTGGACGTTTCGAGCACGGGGGCCACCGCTTCGAGGCGAAGGGCCCGGGCAGCCTGGATCTCGTCCCGGAGGTCGCGGCGCATCGCCGCCCAGACGGTCGAGGCGTTGGGCCGGCGTGCGACGTCGTAGGCCATCGACAGGCTCATGGCGAGCTGCTGGTGGCCGCCTGTCTTGTGCCGGCTCCCGGGCACGCGCATGCACCCGTGGAGGAGGTTCTGGTGGGGCGTCCTGTCGAGGCTCGGAAGCCTGTTGCCCAGCGCCTCAACGAGCTCCCGGGCATCGGTGAAGGTCGCCGGGTCGGCCAGTGGCACGTAGACGTGACGTCCGCCGTTCGGGGAGAAGTCCTCGATCCAGCGGGCGCCGAGGCGGTGCAGCCATTCCTGCAGGGCCCGGACGTCAGCTGTGACCTGGGCCAGGCCTCCCTTGGAGGCGTCGAAGTCGAAGAAGAGCGCGCGGCAGGAGCCGTCCTTGCCGAAGACGCGGACAGCTGCGGGCACGGTCGGCAGTGCATCGGTGAGATCCCGCTCGAACTTTTGCGGGTAGCTTCTACCGGCGTCTCGCGACAGCCTCACACGGGGCTGACCTGCCAGGAGGGGTGCTAGTGCAGCCCATACGACCGAGGGCTCGTCTTTGACAAGCGACACGCCCGAACTCTGTAAGTCTGGCAAGGCCCAGCCATGCTGGGGTAAAGTGATGGTATTCCTCCTGAAGGAATGACAGAGGTCCGCTCCTCCCAAGGGAAAAGACGTTTGTTGGACTTACTTCCTGATCAGCCGGCAAGCAAACACAGGTTGTGAGTCGAAGTCTTCGAAGGCCCGCCTACGGCGGGCCTTCTCTTCGTTAAGAGGCGAGGCGGCCGATAGGCAGAGCCTCCTGCTGGTTGGGCTTGGTGAGGTCGGTGTGCTGGATGCGATCTTCGACAACGGAGGCTACCCAGTCGCTGACGTGCTCAAAGCCCTCAGCGGATGCGATCTCCCGCACCGTGTTGGCCTTCTCCGTCGCCAAGCGAAAGCCAATGAGCTTGCGGTCACCCTTGTGCCTGCGGCCAGGTCCAACTCGACCGTCTGCTGTCACAGCCATGATTACCACTGTCCTTTGAATCTGCTGGCCCCAGGGGCCTTCGCTTCGTGATCAGTTCCAGATGTCCAGCGACCTTGCGGTCTCGATTCTCGCGTGAGCGAAAACAGTTTCTTTTCCGGACACTCCGAACCTAACACCACGCTCAGTGACTACGAAGCATTACGGCAAAACTGTTTTTGTGTCGTTTCGCGGTCGCCCTGCAGGGGAGAGTCGTGAGTGGCCGTGTCTTGGCACACGCTCCCCTTTCTGCCGGTGGGCTGCATCTGGCCTCCTAACGATTGAAGGACTGTACCAATATGGCACAGTCCTTCAATCCATAGCAATTAGTGCGCGGCTAGCTCTTCCACGCCCACTGGATCAGCTTCGCCTGAGCGTCTTCTGCTGGGACGTCGATCGAGGTGGATCGGAAGGCTTCTCCAAACATGGTCCTGACCGACTTCGCTGTGCGGAAGTATTGGCCGTGCTTGTCGATCCTGCGGGCGGAGACGCCGAGGTACCGGGCAGTCTGCCGGCGGTTCATCCCGGCCTCGATGCAGATTTTCACGGCACGGAAGATGACAGCGTAGGCGGCCTCGTTCTCCGGGTTCGCCTTGGTCAGGATCCGCTCTACCGCGATCTTGGCCTCTGGTGGTGTCTGACTCACGTTCCACTCCTCACTTGATCGACAGACCGGTGTCGAAGGTCTTGCGTGCCAGCTGGCGTGACCTGGCGAAGGCGAAAGCCCACAGTCCGAGGACGACGCAGGCTGTCGATACGTGCGTGACCAGCTCGAAGATGTAGAACGCTTCAGCCCCCGCCCGTAGTTCCAGCGGGTAGGCCAGGGCGCGTCCGATCGAGAGGATGAAGCCAACGAAGATCAACCTCGAGGCCAGTCGGCCGAAGCGCAGAGGGTTCCTGCGGCTGTCGCGGAAGACCGGCAGCAGGAGGGGCACCAGTACGTAGGCGGTGTAGGCGAGGACAATCCACTCGTTCAGTTCCACCGCGCGCTGCTCTTGGTACATCTCCAAGCGGGGTGACGCCTCGGGGGTATCCGCCACGAGGAGCGTGAAGAGCACCCCTGAGGCCGCGATCACGCCCACCAGGAGGCCGCGCTTTCCAACGATCCAGGTGGTAGCCGTCTCTGAGCCGTAGGCGACGGCGAGGTGCACGCCTAGGACCCCTACAGCGGTCATAGCGCAGCATTTGGCGATGAAGTCGGTGCCGTTGGAGATAGGCACGATGGCCTCCAGCACCTGATAGACGCCCGGCAGGGAGAAGACGTAGGCGGCGGTCAGCAGCACTCCCATGAGAGCCAGCCGGCCACTGGGTCGCAGCAGTGCCCGCGCGCCTTCGGGTGTGCGCCTGGAGGTCATGCGGTGGAACGTCAGTCCACCGAGGAAGATCAGCATGAAGCTGACTGAAATGACGTAGATGCTGTCGTTCATCCGATCAGGTCCGTGAGTTTCTCCGCGTATTCGAGAGCTTCCTTGCGCTGCCGGAGGCGGCGCTGGAGGAGGTTCAGTCGTTGTTGGATGAGTTCGACCAGGTCCTCGTTCTTCATCACCATCAGGGCTGTCTCCCGGATGTCCTCGGGCCAGTCGCCCTCTTCCATGGTGATGAGTCCGACGACGACAAGCCCCGCGACCATCGACGTCCCGCTGACCCGGGCAGCAGTGACCGCCTGGATGGGGGTGAGCTTGTTTTCCGAGAGCTGGTTGAACAGGTAGGTGATCGCCGTTCCTGTTTTTTCGGCCACGTCGTGCCGGACGTCGCCGGTGTCGATGGCGTCGATCCACGCTCGATGGGAACCGTCGTGGGGAAAGTCGATTTTGACCTTGTCGTTCCGGGGGAACAGGTCTTCGTGGAAGCGGTGCTGCAGCTCGACCATGAGGTCGGCGTGGTGGACCTGGCTGAGGACTTCCGCGGCCGTTGGTGTGCGGGGCCGGCTGTCGAGGTCTTCGTAGTCCTTGAAATCGGCCAATGCCGTGACTGGGTCGATACCGACGCCTCGGGCCACGCCGACCACGGTCGATTCGGGGACGTTACCGCGCCGGATCTGGTTGCCCACCGTGACGCGATGCAATCCGGTCAGGCGGCCCAGCTCACTCGCCGAGGTGGTGATGCCGCGACCTTCGAGCCAACGCTTGAAGTCAGAACCAGAAACAGCCACGGCACCTCCTTCAAGAGAGCACTAAATGGGCACGGCACGCCCATCTAGCGAGGATGTCAAAATTTAAGCTATTGTAAGAACTAAGGAATTGGTTTCATCCCCCTTTCTTCACGTCTCAAATTTTACCGGGCAGACCCTAACCAGTCTGTGCCTTCACGCCGCTGGGAGGTAGCAGTGGACGAAGACGACAAGCATGGAGCGTCACCGCTACTGGCCCTGGCGATCCTTGTACCTCTCCTGGCTGGCCTGCCCGTCGCGGGCATCGCGGGAGCTGCGATCCTCACACAGACCGAGGAGAAGCCCGCTGCGTGCGTCGTCTCGGCAGTCGGCGAAACCGTCGGTAACCTCACCTCGACGCCGGCAATGCCAAACGGCTGGGGCGACCTGGTCGACGCCGCCGCGAAGACAGCGGGCCTGCCGGTGAGTGTGGTGGCGGCGCAGCTCAAGCAGGAATCGGGCTGGAACGAAGGCGCGCGGAGTCCTGCAGGGGCCCAGGGTGTCGCTCAGTTCATGCCCGGCACCTGGGCAATGTACGGGCAGGGCGGCGACCCGTTCTCAGCCGAGGACGCCATCCCTGCCTACGGCCGCTACATGGCGGCCCTGAAAGGGCAGGTGCAGCCGCTGGCCGGTGACGACGCCGACCTGCTGGTGCGACTGACGCTCGCGGCCTATAACGCTGGCCCGGGTGCTGTGCAGGCAGCCAAGGGCATTCCCGCGTTCACGGAGACCCAGCAGTACGTCGAGAAGATCCTTTCCTCCGGGCAGGGCGACTTTTCCGCCGACTGCACGGCACCGGCGGGCACGATCGCGTGGAACGGCGACCTCGGCGACGGCGAGTGGACCAACCCGCTCCCAGGCGGCGTCTTCACCTCCGGCTACGGCCACCGGAACATACCGACCCTGCCCGCTTGGGCGCAGGACCACGTCGGGGTGGATTTGTCCTCTCCGGGTGTCGGCTACGGCAACGGCGGACCGGTCATCGCACCGACTGACCTGCGCATCACGGGGTTCAACGACAAGGACGGGTGTGTGATCGCCAAGGAGGACGGCGACGATCCCGATTTCGGGTTCGCGTTCTGCCACCTCAACGCCTACAGCGTGGCCGTGGGGGACAGGTTGAAGCGCGGCGACGTCGTCGGCACCGAGGGCAACAAGGCCGGTCTCGGGTTGGTCGCCACGCACCTGCACTTCGAGATTTACAAACCGGAAGCACCGGAGGTCGTCTACCCGTACCAGGGCTGGAACCTCGACCCGGAACCGATCCTGAAAGAGAAAGGAGCGTGGGTGCGATGACCCGCCGCTCACACACACCCCTGTACCGGGCCGCCGCTCTGGCGGTCTCGATGATGGCACTGGTCCCGCTGACCAGCTGCGCCGCCGACGCACCGGCATCGGAGGACGTGGCCCCGATTTCGGCTCCTACGGAGGTCTACGAGGGTTCCTACACCTCACTCCCTGCCGAGGAGATCCTGGGCGGCAACACGTTCGCATCCCCGGAAGATGCCGACCGGTCCGACGCCGACTCGACCGCCCGGGTCGCGGCACTGATGCTGCATTCGTGGGACACGACGGTGGACCGCACCGAGACGGCGGCCGCGGTGCGCGCCATTCCACTGATGAGCGATCAGTGGGCGGCGAACCAGGTCGAGCCTGAGCGCAACGCGAGCAACGGCGAATGGTTGGAACCAGCCAAACACGGCGCTTACAGCGTGCCCCGGGCGGTTCCGGCGATCGGTGACGCCACGCAGAACGTCACCCCGGACAAGGCGACTCGGGTCATCGACGTGACGTGGCGCTGGGTAGCCCGTGACGAGACACCACTGGACGGCGGCGGTCACCGGCAGGTGACCGTGTACCTCGAGAAGACCGACGGTCGGTGGGACGTCGTCGGGCACCAGACCCGCCACATGACCGCCGCGATGCCCGGCTCGAGGACGGGGGAGGGCAAGTGACTCCGGCAGTGCATTCCTGGCCCGTCATCCGCCTCACCATCGGGGAGGGCGAAATCGTCGCGGACGCGAACGGCGACGTCCTCACCTACCCGGTGCTCGACGAGGCATCTGCAGCCGACGTGGCCGCCGATGCGGCGGCCGAAGCGTGTCGGCGTCTGGGCTTGGCTGCGTGCCGGGTGCAGGGACTTACCGAGGACGGCGACGTCTACGAGATGGTCGTCGACGCCGAGCTGGGCACGCTCGAGGAACGGGAAGACACCACCTCCACCGGTACTGCCGGCGGCGCAGGTGCTGGTACTGCCCGTACCGGGTCGAAGTCTGCACGTCGTCGTACGCCTGCGCGCCGTAAGGCTGTGCTGTGGGGGAACGCAGGCGTCCTGGCGGCCACGGTTGGTTTCAGCGCCTTCTCTACGCTGCAGGACAGAACAGCCGAGCCGGTGGCGACGGTCTACACGCCGCCTCCCGCGCAGCTGCCGGTCCCGGCTCCTGCCGGGTGGGACACCTACGGTGACTGGACAACGCCGATGACCGGATCCACTGTGAAGGCGATTTTAGACCCCTCAGGACAGCCGGTGAGCGTGGACGGCTCAGAGCTGATCGGGCATGACCCTCGGACGGGTGTGGAGCGGTGGACGCGCACCGCTCCGTTCACGGTCGCGCAGCTCGCCCTGTTCACCCTCGATGGGCAGTCCAGGGTAGCGGCCGCAGCAACCCGCGAGCTGGTGCTGTTCGGCGACGGGGCGGACCCGATCCGCGTCGACGTCCCCAAGGACGGAACGATCGTCCTGGACGGCGGGACGGCTCCTCGAGTGGACCTACCGAACAAGCGGACACTGATCATCGCAGCCGACGGCAGTACAGCGGCACGGGTGGTCCCGGCAGCCGCTGAACCCATTGAAGCTCTTGGAGACGACCTGGTGGCAGCGGACACGCGCTCCGGCCGGATCTGGCGCGTCACGCAGGACTCGGAGGCCCTGCCAGCCCCGGCGAAGTTGCCTGCGCCGTCGGCAGGGGCGGAACTGGTCACGGTCCTCGGATCCGTGAACGGGACGGTCGTCGCGGCATGGAAGACCAACGACACCACCAGCATCGGCTTCTACGCCCTTGGAGATGCCGCCGATGCGACGGAAGCGACGCAGGTCGGCATCGTCGACGTCGAAGGAACCGACGTCTCCACCTCCGGTATCCAGGTGGACCGGGAAAACGGCCTACTGATGGCCGGCACGGTCCTGGTCGACGTCGACGCGAAGCAGGCCCACCGCCTGCCCGGAGCCGGAAAGCTCGCCGCCGGTTACGCCTGGGTCACCACCAACACCGAGCAGCTGCGGATCAACGCGCAGGGCGTCACCGAAACGACGACCGACGCCGCCCGGGCAGCGATCCCCGACGCCATCACCGATAACGGCAAGGCAATCACTAGGGCCGAAGGCTCATCCACCGGCCTGCTGTATGCGCTAACACAGGTCGCACCCCGACCCACAGCAACACCCACCCCGACTTCTACTCCGAGCCCCACCTCGACTGTTTCCCCGAAGGAGAACCCTTGATGAGAATGACCGCTGTCATCGACCCGGCCGGCACCCTCGAGCTTGATCTGGGAGGCGAGAAAACCACCGCCGGCTACCCCTCGGTCATGGAAGCCCGTCGATCCGTCATGAGCACCGCGACCGACCTCGCGGCCGAGACGAGCACCGCCACCGAACTGCACATCGAGGACCCATCCGGCTCCCGCACGATCCTCGTTCAGACCAACGGCGCCGTCATCGAGCAGGACGCTGAGAGTGAACCTACGGAAAGCGGGCCAGTACAGTCCGCCGAGGCAATCGAACATGCGGTGTCCCCGGTGACGCCAAAAGAGTTGACCGTGCCAGAGGCCACGGCGGAAGCACCAGCACCTGTTGCCACTCCTGCTCCTGCTCCCGCTCCTGCTCCCGCTCCCGTTGAGGCTTCCGTGGCCACGGAAGCGACGGCACCGGAAACCGTCGTTGCATCAGCCGTCATATCGGCAGTGGTCCCGGTAGAGACGGTGGGACCACTGCCGACCCGCAGGATGGCGATGCCATCGTTCGTCGACCGGCCGGACGCCGACTCACCGGCACAGGTTGGGGTCCGTGGTCTGCTGAATCAGTTCGGGTTGAAGCTCGCCGCTTCGCCGGCGGAGTTGGAGCAGCGCCGCGACGAGAAGACCGTCTCTCAGCACCGGGCCGGGCCCCGCACGATCACAGTCCTGAACCCCAAGGGCGGGGCGGGTAAGACGCCGACGGTGATCTGCCTGTCCGCTGTGTTCGCCCGACTCGGCGGCTCCGGTGTCCTGGCGTGGGACAACAACGACTCGCTCGGGTCGCTGGGATGGCGGACCTTTGACGCCGGCCATGAGGCGACGGTGGTCGACCTTCTCGAGCAGACCGGCTACTTTATGACCGCCGGCGCGCGTGCCGGGGATCTGGCGTCCTACATCCACCACCAGCCCTCGGACCAGTACGACGTCCTTCGCTCCGATGACCGGTCGGGTGCGAAGAAGCGACACGAGGTCACCGGTGACGAGGTCCACCGCCTCTACTCGGTGGCCGCGAAGTATTACCGGTTGATTCTCATGGACTCGGGCAACACCGAGCGCGGGGACAACTGGGAGGCCATGATCGGGCACTCCGATCAGGTCGTCATCCCGGTCAAGTCCGTCGACGACGCAGCCGAAGGCGCATCCCGGGTCCTCAGCGCCCTGCGGGCGGGCAACGAGCACGCGCAGTCGTTGGCGGACCGCGCCCTGGTGATCGTCTTGGGCTGCACCCCGTCCCACGGTCCGGCGAAGCTGAACGAGCTCGCTGAGTCCTTCCGCCCGTTCGTGAAGTCGGTCGTCACGGTGCCCTACGATCCGTCGCTGATCGAGGGCAGGATCCGGTTCTCCTCGATGCTCCCGCAGACCCGCCGCGCCTGGCTCCGGGCAGCCGCGCAGATCGCGGAGGGACTGTGACCGTGACCCCGCAGCGCAATCCGTTCGTCAACGAGCCGGAGGTCGAGCCGCAGGAAGACCCGATCGACGATGACCCGATCCTCGGGCAGCGCGAGTCGCTGAGGGGCCCGCGGAACATTCAGCAGACCCTCGCCGCCGAGCCTGTCGATGAAGCCGAACCAGCAGCCCCCGTAGCGGTGACCAGCGCGACCTTGTGGCTAGTCGGTGCCTCCGGTGGCGTCGGCACCAGCACCCTCGCGGGCCTGTGCTCGGAGAACGTCGTCGATGAATCCGAGCGGCGTCCGACCTACGCGGGCCGGGCCCTGTTGGTCTGCTCGACCAGTGCGTCCTCGCTCGAGGCCGCGCAGCAGCTGGCCCGCAAGTCCGCGTCCGGGCAGCTGCCCTATGAACTGGTCGGCCTGGTGATCGTCCACGACCGGCCCAAGAATCGGCTGACGAAGCCGACCCTGGACTTCGCGCGCGGGGTTGCGCGGATGTTCCCGGTGGCCATGACGGCGCCGTATGAACCCTCGTGGCACGAGGTTGGCGTCACCCCACAAGTTTCCGGGACACGGCTGAAAAGCGTGCTCCGGAAAATCGAAAAGATCGCCCGCTCCGGGCACTGAGAAAGGCAAACTTCCATGTTCGGAAACACTCTGGCAGCACACACCCTGACCACCATCAACGCGCTCACCCCGGCCCGTGAAGGATCGCTCTCAGCTCAGACCTTCACCCCGACGCAGCCCCCCGGCATGGAGGGCATGACCACCGTCATCGGCTGGATTCTGTGGGGTGCGGGTCTGGTCCTGTTCGTGTTCTTCATCTTCGGCCTTGTCGCGGCGGGCAGGAACCGTCGGCAGGGCAACGAGATCGAGGCACCCATCTGGCCTATGGTCGCGGCCTGCCTGCTGGGTGCTTCGGGTGCAGTGTGGACTGCAATCACCTGAGCAACAACGTCCACCCATCTGATCGAGAAAAGGACAGACGATGAGCACACAGGACACCACCCAGGAACCAAAGGCCCGCCCGAAGTGGTTCGGCGCTGCCGCGATGCTGCTGGCCCTGGTGCTGGTCGGCTTCCTCGCATGGGGCCTGCGGGTATTCCTCTTCCCCAGCAACGACGAACCAGCAGCGGACCCAACCACCGCTGCAACGCAGACAGCACCGGCGTCGGCGTCCGCGTCCGCCTCCGCGACGGCAGCACCCGTCGAGGAAGCGGACGCCGCGTGGGACTGCCAGGCGGACCTCAGCAGCGACACCGTCTCTGTTGCTGACAGTGCGCTAGCGGTCGAGGAATGGGTAATCGGCGGATACAACGTGATCCCGTTCTCGGAGTTCGGCGGTTGCGAGAAGCGGCCCTCCGGACTCCGTGTCGGCTTCGCGCATACCGAAGCAGGTTCCCTCATGGCAGCAGCAACCTATGCGATGGCCCTGGATCCTTCCGTAAGCGAGGAGGCAGCTGATGATGTAGAAGTTGCCATTGCTGAGGGACCGGACCGCGACCGGCTCGCTGAGAAAGCGAAGCGTATCCGCGACGGCCTGGAACAGGGCGCCGACGGCACCGCATCCGCAGCCTCTACCCTCATCGGATATGCCCAAAACTTCTACTCCGAGGACGCCGCTTCATACCGCCTGATTTACGAGGTTCCTACGGCCGACGGTCTTGTCGGGCAGGTCTCCCTGCAGGCTGACCTGCTGTGGGAAGACGGCGATTGGAAGCTTGATCCGGCTTCCGGAACAACCTTCATGACTTCGGATCTGTACCAGGGACAGCCCTATATCGAATGGGGGCCAAAGGTCTGATGCCAAACATTGGGGACGTCCTCGAAGGCGTTGCAGGCAGTGCGATCCAGAAGCTGATCCAGTTCCTTGCGGGCTGGCTGGTGCAGGTCCTGACGGAGATGATCAACTTCGTCGGTGCGTGGTGGTTGAAGATCGGTGCACCGTCGATGGGTGCTGGGTCCGCGACCGATCGTATCCAGCAGTCGACGTTGATCTTCGTCGGGATGGCCGGTGTCATCGGGACGGCGTTCGCGCTCATTAAGCTCGCCCGGGACCAGGACCGCGCCTCTACAGAGAGCCTGATCATGGGCATGGTGCGGACCATCCTCACCACGGCGCTGGCCGTTCCAATGGTGGGCCTCCTGTTCGGTGTGACCGACGTCCTCGCACCGTGGCTGGTGACCACCATTTCCGGGTCTGCGCAGGAGGACGGGCTCGGATCAGCGATGGGCCTCGATGCCATCGCGGGAACCACGATGACCATGCAGCTCGCCGGCATCATCCTGTTCGTCGTGCCGCTGGCCCTGCTCGGGGCGATCATCAACGCGGTCATCGTCATCTTCTCCTACGGTGCGGCGATCGCACTGTGCGGGGTTCTGCCGATCTTCGCGGCCACATCGCAGACCGAACGCGGCCGGAAGTCCTTCGACAAGGCCGTGGGTTGGTTAGCGGCCGTCGTCCTCTTCAAGCCTGCTGCGGCGATCCTGTACGGGGCGGGACTCGCGCTCCTGAATGGCATCAACGGCAGCGCAGACAACGAACTCGGGAACACCGCGATCGGCCTGATCACCGGCCTCGTCATCATCAGCAGCGCCTGCATCGCCATGCCGGCCCTCGCCAAGGTCCTGGTCCCTGCCGTCAGTGCAGGACCGCAGGGCATGGGGGCCTCCGGCCTGGCCATGGTCGGCGGTGCCGTCGCCCTCGGAGCAATCACCGGAGGGGTGGGTGCGGCCGCTGGTGCAGCAGCTGCAGGTGGTGGTGGGGGCGCGGCCGCCGTCACTGGTGGAGGGGCCGCAGCAATGGCCGGGGAAGCAGCCGCTACGGGTGGAGGCGCCGCAACTGGTGCAACTGCCGCCGCGGAAACGTCTCCAGCCGCCGGCACAGGAGCAGTAGGAGGATCCAGCGGTAGTGCCATCCCAGCCAGTGGAGGCGGAAGCGGCGCCTCCGGTGCAGGTAGTACCAGCGGGGGACCCGGAGGAAGTGCTGGGGGTCCCAGTGAAGGTCCCGGTGGGGGTTCTGGTGGTCCTTCGGGCGCAGAGCAGCGCCCGGAACGATCCGGGGCGGAGACGTCACCGGTCGATGATGCCGGTACTGGTGCAGGCAGTGCCGACAGCGGTGCTGGCGGAAACAGCGCACCCGGTGGTTCGAACGGCCCAACGGGTGCGCCGCCGCAGGCGGAACGAACCGGCGCACCTTCGGAATCGCCGGCGGAAGCACCATCCGGTACCGGTGATGGTAGCTCGTCAGCTGGAGGTCCAAGCGGTGCAGAGCCCGCAGCAACAGGTGACAAGCCTCCAACGGAAGCTCCTGGGGCCGCACCCGCGACCTCTCCGACGGCTGAGGGTTTCCGAGCCGGTGCGCCATCGGGGGCGGATAAGTCGGCCCAGAGCCAGCAACGCATCGAGTACGCGATGCAGAACGCAGTCAGGGACATGGAACGCGCAGTGGAAAGTGGGGATGACCAGTGAGTACGGAACAGACAATCGTCCGGCAGTACGGCAACATCGCAGAAGACCGGACGGCGGGTCTGATGGGGTTCTCGATGGCCTCGACCGTCGTTCTGGGCGCGGGAGCCGTCGGGGTGTTCATCGCGATCATGGCCTCGCAGATTTGGGTCGCCGTCGGCATCGCCCTGGTCGCATTCATCGCCGCCACGATCCTCGGCTCGAAGGACCGTCACGGTCGTTCCAAGCCTGAGCGGTGGCTGGCGCGCAGCATGCACGCCAAGGCCAAGAAAGTCGGGAAGACCGTCTACAAGTCCGGGCCCGTCTCGCAGATCCCAGACGGTTCGTTCCGTGCTCCTGGCCTACTGGCCGCGACCGAGCTGATCGACTTTCAGGACCTGTTCGGCAACGAGGGTGTCATGCTGTGGCATCCAAAACTGAGGACAGGAACTGTCTTCTTCTCCACCAACTCCTCGGGGCTGGGCCTGCTGGATCAGGACCGTGTCAACCGGCTCGTAGGGTCATGGGCCGCGTTCCAGCGCGACGCCGGTTCCAACGCACGGGTCGAGCAGATTGCGGTGACGACACAGTCGACGACTGATCCGGGTGAACGCCTGCCTGACGCTATCGCGGTGGCACGGCAGCAGGCCGGATCCCACGAGGTGCCCGCCTTTGCCCGTCAGGTAATGGATGACGTGGTGAACAACCTCAACCTCGATGTGCCCAAGCTCGAGCAGTGGGTGGCGCTGACGTTCAGCGGCAAGGCCAATGACGGGGACAGGGCACCGGAACGCTCCGCCGAGGAACTGGTGGCCGATGTGAAGTCGCTCCTACAGGGATTCAAGGAAGAACTCGAGGACGTCGGCGCGGGCAGCGTGTCACTCATGCGGGCGGCTGACCTCACCGACCAGACCTATGTCGCGTTCAACCCGCACGCCGCGGCTGCTGTCGAACGCGCCCGCCTCTCCGGCGACGGAACCGGCCTGGGCTGGCACGAGGTCGGACCCTCGGCCGCCCGGACGATTGGCTACCCGGGCCGGTACGACCACGCCGGGGTTACGAGCAAGTCATGGCAGATGTTCCGGCCGCCGGCCGGGACGTTCCGCGAGAACGCACTGGTGGCCCTGCTGGGCCCGGATGCGAGCATGCTGCAGAAGCGTGTCACCGTGTTCTACCGCCCTCAGCCGCCGGAGAAGTCAGCGCAGCAGGTCGCGCAAGCACTCACCAATGCGCAGTTTGCCACGAACCAAAAGGGCCGCCGTCCAACCAGTTCGCAGATCATCGCCCTCGAGAAGGCACGCAAGGCCGAGCGGGAGCAAGCCGAAGGGGCCGCGCTGGTGCGCTTCGCCATCGGTGTCACCGCGACGGTCGAGAGCCCGGAGCAGCTGCAGGCGGTGGAAGCGAAGATTATGCGCAACGCGGCCACCGGTATCCAGATCCGCATGCGGTCGTGTGACTATAACGACGACGCTGCGTTCTCCTTCAACCTCGGGCTCGGCCTCGTGCCAGAGCACCTGGCCACCATCTCCTCCGACGTCAGGAAGGCCCTCTAATGTCCGCGCTCGACAGAATCGTCGACAAGGTCATGGACCAGTTCCTGGGCCGCTCCGAGACGGCAGCCGCAGTTACCGCTGCATCCTTCCCGCAGCTTACGGAGAAGGGCATGCGGGTCCAAGAGGGCGGCATGGTGACGTGGGTCGAACCTCCGCCGGAGTTCACGGCCACCTCGAACCAGACCGCGGGCCTGTGGCCGTTCTGCGTCGGCACTTCCTCGCCGCTGGTCGGTGCTGTCCTGGGCCGGAACCTGCTCAACAGCTCTGTGGTGTGCGGGGATCCGATCAGCCTGTTCCTGCACGGCATCATCTCCTCGCCGTCCGGGTTCATCCTGGGCCTGAACGGGCGGGGGAAGTCATCGGTCGCCGTCCGCATGGCACTGGCCCTGATCGACCAGGGGTTCCTGATCCTCGTGGCAGGGGACCTCAAACCCGACTTCGCCGGCGTGGTCCTGGAAACCAACGGGCAGGTCGTGCAGGTCGCCCCCGGCGTCGGGGCGATCAACCCGCTCGACGCCGGCCCGCTCTGGCGGGAACTCGAACGCCTCCCGGCCCCGATGCAACGGCAGATGCGCGCCGAGATCCACGCCCGGCGCCTGATGACCCTCACCGGGCTCATCGAACTAGTCTTCAAGGAACCATTGGATGCGAAGAAGCAGGAACAAACGGTGCTGTCCATGGCAATCGCCCTGGCCGCCGAAAAGGCAGAAGCCGAGGACCGGCAGCCACTGGTCGGCGACGTCGTCGACGCCATCAAGTCCGCGCCACCGCAAATCCAGTCGGCGCTGCTCATCGAGGACTTCAAGGAATACCTGCCGCAGGTCAAGAACCTCCTGGCGGGCCTGAACGCCCTCGGCGAGCACGGCCCGTTCGGGGACGTGTTCTGCCAGCAGACCACAAAGGAGATGAAGATCGATACCTCCGTCGACTTCGACATTTCCCTCATTGACGAATCCCAGCTCACGCTGCGCGCAGCGGTGCAGACGGTGTGCTGGTCCTACGGGCAGGCCGGCATCTCGGCCGCGAAGACCCTGGCTGACGCCGGTTTGATGGAGGAGCGTCATCACCTGATGATCATGGACGAGCTGTGGCAGTCCCTGCGCGCGAGCGAGCTGCTGGTGCACCAGATCGACTCCATCACCCGCCTGAACCGGACCAAGGGCCTAGGGCAGCTGATGATCACGCACTCCATGAAGGACCTGCAGCTGTCCACGGACGAGCTGACGAAAATCGCCACCGGCTTCGTGGAACGCTCATCCGTGAAGATCCTCGGCGGGCTGGCGCAAAACGAGATGGACCTGCTGGAAACGGTGTTCCCCGTCTCCGAGCGGGAGAAGGCGATGCTGGTCGGCTGGTCGGCCGAAGGGTCGATGAACCCGAACACCAATCAGGTCTCCCCGCCTCCCGGACGGGGCCGGTTCATGCTGAAAACCGGGTCCGAACCCGGTGTGCCATTCCAGGTGAACCTCACCGCCGGCGAACTCAGGGCCCACAACACGAACCAGGCGTGGGCTGCTGCGCAGGCGAAGGTGAACCGATGAAGGCGAACCGATGAGGAACGAGGAGAACGGCCCTGTTATCGCGTTCTCGTTTTTGGTCCTGGCCACGTTCGTCGCGGTCGCCCTGATCCACCTTGGGGAAGCCTTCACACCGGTTCCCACCGACCTGTCATGGAACCCGATCGCACTGGCGATCGGTCTTGCCACCGGGGATTCGTGGCCGGCGGCCGCGAGCTGGTTGCTCGGCGCCGAAGCGGTCGTGGTTATCGCTGCCTTTGCGTGGTGGAGCACCCGCCCGGCGTCCAGGACCGCCGAGGCATCCCGACGGATGAGCCCTGGCGGAAAGATGCGCCCAGCGATGCTCGATGCCCGCCTCACCGAAGCAGTCCGCCTCCACCCGGATGCAGTCATGATCGGCCCGGGCCTGACGATCGGGTACACGGGCGACACCGGTACCAAGGCGGTTATCCAGGGTTGGCGTGAGTGCTCGACCCATGTGTGGGGGACCGGGCGGGGTAAGACGACGACGCAGGTCGTCCGTCACGCCCTGGAGGCCCCCGGCGCGTACCTGATGACCAGTAACAAGGTCGACGGTGTCGCCGAGGTCCTGGCCGCCCGCTCCGAGACCGGGACGGTGTGGCTGTTCGACCCGCAGCGGATCTGGCGCGACAGCCACCGTCCGGCCATGATTTTCAACCCGCTCACGATCGTCACCGATACCGTGAGCGCCGGCGAGGTCGCGTCGATCTTCGAAACCTCCTCCGCGCCGAACGCCGGGCAAGGCAAGGGGGATGCCCAGTTCGACTCGCAGGGACGTGACTTCCTGGCCTGGTGCCTTCTCGCCGCCGCGAAAAGCGGCGGCACGGTGAAGGAGGTCCTGCGGTGGGTGTCCTCAGCGGACTTCATGGAGCCGGCCGAACTGCTCGAGCGGGCAGGCCATGCGGGTCCGGCATCCGCATTGAAGGGAATGAGCGCCCAACCGGACGACACCCGCGGGTCCGTTGCCGCCAGCGCCCAGCGCATGGCCTCCGCCCTCGTCCACGACGAGCTTGCGGCATGGTCGACGCCCACCCCGGGCGTCCCGGTGTTCGATCCGGCCCGGTTCCTCACCGGGAAGGACACCCTGATCCTGCTCGCGCAGGACTCCGCCGGTTCCGGCGCAGCGTTCGTGTCCACGCTCGTCTACGCGGTGTTCACGGCCGCGCAGCAGGCCGCCCGTCGTGCCGGTGGTCGCCTGCCGGTGCCGCTGGTCGCTGACCTGGACGAGGTCGGGAACGTCGTCAAGCTCAAGCAGCTGCCTGAGTGGTATTCGTTCTTCGGGTCCATGGGCATCGTCGTCAGCTCCTACTTCCAGACTCGCGGGCAGGGGATGGCGATGCTCGAGCGCACCGGGTGGGACACCCTCTGGTCGGCTGCCGCAATCAAGGTCTACGGCGGTGGTTCCGACGACACACAATTCCTCGAATCACTGTCCAAGACGATCGGTCAGTACGACGCGAAGGTTCGCAGTAGCTCGACTTCCAGGAATGGGTCGTCCCGGTCCATACAGACCCAGCGGCGGGACATCATGTCCGTCTCCCAGCTCTCCGAACTTCCCGCCAACCGTGCATGGGTGAAGACTTCCAACGGAGGCGGAGCCATCGTCCGCACGGTGCCCTGGTTCCGAGATAAGGCCATGAGTGGCCGCATCAAACCCACAGTCGGGCGCATCAAGGCAGCGAAAGTTGGAAACGCGTCATGACCGGAGCTACCAGTGATCCCGCCGCGGATGGTACTGAACCTAACGGTCAGAACGGGGGAGAGGACTTCGCGTTCACGCCTGAGGAGTTGGTGGACTGGGTGGAGGTCCTGGTCGGGATGCTCGAATCGGTGGACCGGTCCCAGAACCAGTACTGGTGCTCCCAATGGTGGAACCACCCCGAAGCCGTCGACAGGCTCCGCGCCCTATATGAGCAGTGGCTCGAGGCACAGGCGAACCGTGGCATGTCGTCGTGGTGGATTGATCACTTCGACCGCCACGCTACCGTCCTCTTTGCCAAGCGCGGCCCGTTTGGAGAATGCGGCACCGCGCACGTTAAAAGGACCGCCCGGCGGATCCTGTCGGCCGAACAGCCAGCATCCACGTGGGGATGGTGACGCGGGCTGCAATGCATCCCCCAGCCAAGCCACTCTTGATGCTTCAGTGTCTCTGTGTTCACGTGCATCTGCATCGAGCGCGTGAAAGCGCGTTTCCCTCTCAGCGGAGATCGACTTCGTTAGCTATCGACGCAAAACCACGCAGCAGCTGGTGTGGGAGCTTAAACGAGTTCGAGCTGGCAGCGGGCTAGAGCGTCGAGAGCGTCGGCAATCATGGTGACGCGTTGCCTGACGGTGGCGCTCCGGTCGGCGCATCCTACCTTTACTCCGGTCCAGGCGAGAGGACCTGCAGCGACGAGGGCGTCAGTCAGGCGCGCCTCGGTGAGCAGGGAAGTAGGTTCGCCGAGTGGATGTCGGGGAGAGGCTTGGAAGGGGTGGTGAGCGTCAATCCACGCGGGACCAAAAGTGCTGGGCTGGTCGGAAGCACCAGAGACCATAAGGCCACGCAGGAGCCCCGATCGGGCCGCTGTTTCGATGTGTTCAGTGACGCGGTCGGCGTCGCGCAGCTCGATGGCTGAGCGACCCCAATTGAGGCTTATGCCCACGCGTGAGCCTGACTGTTTGATTGCTTCCAGTTCATCGGCCAGGGTCAGGTAGCCTTTCTCGGGCTGTTGACCGGGGATCTCCGCGTCACAGTGTTCGACGACGAGTGCTGCCCCGTCCCAGTTCCACGCGGAGAGCTCATCTAGCGATCGCGCGAAGTTTCCCGCCGAACCGCGTGCCGCACGCGGGGCTGAGTGCAGTTCGATGACCCGGACGGCACGTCTGCCCAGATGATCGTTGAGTTTCTGCACATCACGGTGGAGCGTCGCGAGGACCTTGAGTGCGTGTGCCCTGCCGTCCGCGCTCAGAGATGCAAGGCCGACGTCCGGGTCCCGGGCACATCTTTGTGCAGTGCCCGGTATGTCGGTCAGGACGACATCCATTCCGCGGGGCAGATATTGGAGGAGCCATCCTTCGTCGTGGGGATGGAGACTGTCGATCCAGGGCAGTTCCAGCGCTGCCACCTGAGGCAGCGATGCCACCGCCTCGAGATACTGGCGTTCGAGTTCGGGGTGCCAGTCCTGGTGGGCGGGCGAGGCCGCGTAGGCCCCCACGACGTAGCGGCGGTCAGGGACGATCGGCGGCATAGCCAGCTCCATGATGAGGTGAGGCTGATTCCCCAGGCTGCCGGCCGACCCACTGTCCCTGACGCATCACGTAGTCGGGTTCGAGATTCGCGTCAAGAATCAGAAGGTCCGCGGCGTGGTTCTCCCTGAGTTGCCCGACCCTTGGTGCGCGGCTGAGGAGGTTCCCTGGTGTGTGGGCTGCTGCAGTGACGGCGTCGTCGAGGGTGACGCCTGCGCGGGTCGTGTTCCGCAGGAGGTCGAGCATGCTTGCGGTACCGCCGGCGATGGCTCCTGTCTCGGCCACGCGTGCCACGCCGTCCTGAACGATGACCTCGGTGGGGCCCAGCCGATATAGCCCGTCGTGGAGGCCCGCAGCGGCCATGGAGTCGGTGACCAGTGCGATGTTGGCGGCTCCGAGGAGTTCGAACATCGTCGCGACGATGTCGGGGTGCAGGTGTGTGTTGTCCGCGATGAGCTCAACGACGGCGTTGCCGGCCCTCGCGGCCCGGAGGCAGGCGGGCAAGGCTCCGGGGGAGCGGTGATGCAAAGGCTCCATGGCATTGAAGAGATGAGTGACTGTCGGGCGCGGCCAGTCCTTCGTGCCGCTTCGGGCAGATAGCTGCTGGCGTGCAAGGCTCAGGGAGTGATTTGCTTCGAGGGGTGAGCAGGCTGTGTGCCCGAGGGACGGGACGACGTCGTTGTGTACGAGGAGTCTGACCAGCTCATCGGCTCCCGGCAACTCAGGTGCATAAGTCATAGTCGTGAGGTGGCCGCGCGCGCTACTGATGAGTGACTGGGTGAGGACGAGGTCGGGCTCGCGGAGCCACCGGGGATTTTGTGCCCCGCAGCGGGCTTCGGCGAGGAAGGGTCCCTCCAGGTGCAGTCCTGCCAGCAGGCCCTCATCGACGAGGTCCGCCAGCATGTCCAGTTGCCGGATAAGGATGTCCGGGGCTGCGGTGACGAGGCTGGCGACGAGTGTGGTGCTGCCCGCGGCGTGAAGCTTGCGGATCGCCTGCCGCGCTTCGTTGGCGTTGGCGGTGGAGAAGTCGACGCCGAAGGCTCCATGGCAGTGGATGTCCACGAGACCGGGCACGAGAACCTCTTCCTCTGCCAGGTGCATGACGACATCTGTGTCCGCCGGTCTGAACGCTTCGGTAGGGCCGGCGTGGATCAGCGTGGCACCGTCGACTACAACCGATGCACGATCAATGACTCCCTGCGGGGTGACTGCCGTTCCCAGAAGGACGAGGCGTGACGGACCAGGACCGGCAGAGTTCTTCGAGCCCACATCCTCCAGCTGGTGGTTGGTGGGTTGGGCATGATGTGTGACCAAGGACGATCCGTTCCACTACTGGAGAGAGCCGTATAAATGTGTGGCGGTGGTTGAGTGACTTGATTAGACGAGCAGTGCGCCTGCTGAATCATCGACGAGGACGGTGACCCGTTCGTGGAGTTGAAGGACGGAGGCGGGGCAGCTGGCAGTGACCGGTCCGGTCAGCGCGTTGTAGAGGGCTTCGGCTTTCTCGCTTCCCTGCGCGATGAGGAGGAGGTGGCGGGCCTCGAGAATGGTGCCGAGGCCTTGCGTGAGGCAATGGGTCGGTACGTCCGCCAGTGAGTCGAAGAATCGTTGGTTGGCCCGGCGGGTATCTTCCGTGAGCTGTTCCACCCTGGTTCGGGAGTTCAGGGGCGCTCCTGGCTCGTTGAACGCGAGGTGCCCGTTGCGGCCGATACCTAGGATCTGCAGATCAATGCCGCCCGCCGAAGCGATGAGCCCTTCGTAGGCAGCGGCTGATTGATCGAGGTCGTTCACCTGCGGATTGGGCAAGTGAACGGTCGCGGGGTCGAGTCCGAGCGGCTCGATAATTTCGCGTCGCAGGACTTCTGCGTAGCTTTGCGGGTGATGGGCCGGAAGCCCGATGTACTCGTCGAGAGCGAACCAGGTCACTGCACTGAAATCGCTCGTTCTAGCAGAAAGCGCCGAATAGAGCGGTGACGGCGAGGAACCGGTGGCGACACCGATCACAGGAGTGGGCGTCGCCTGAATGGTGTCAATGACGATGTCGGCTGCTGCATCTCCGATGCTCCTCGCGTCGACGCGGTGCACTACAGGGACCGTAGGATGCCGCAGGGTGTCGCTGCTCATGAGGCGTCCCGCAGCTTGGACAGCTCGGACCGAATGCCATCGAAGTGTCGCTTCAGTCGCTCCGAGGCCAATGCCTTATCCCCGGCCTTGACCGCTTCGAAGATGGCCCGGTGAATGGCGGCCGTCTCAACCAGGTCAATCAACGGATCGCCGCCCAACTCCGTATGGATCTTGCTGTAGACCTTCCAAAAAACGGACATGAGATTGGAAAGCAACTCGTTATCCAGCGGCTCGAAGAGTTGAAAATGGAAGTGCTCGTCGACCGAGGTGAAGACCTCCCCGTCTTCCGCCAGTGATTCCATTTGGCGCACAGTTGCCTCGATCTCGTCGAGGTGTTCGGGGGTGATGAGATCCATCGCCTCTCCAATGAGGCCGGCCTCCAGCGCCTGTCGGACATCGACGAGCTGGAGGGCCTCCTGCCCCTCGTGCCGCAAGGAGAGCCTGCCTCGGAACGTCAAGCCATCGGCGAGGGCATCAAAGTTTCGCGGCGCGACGAACATGCCGAAACCGTGCCTGATTTCTACGACTCCGAGTGCCTGGAGCACCTTCAGTGCCTCCCGCAGAGTGTTCCGGCCGATACCCAGGGCCTGCGCCAGTTCATTCTCGGTGGGAAGCGGGTCCCCGGCCTTCAGGTCGCGCTCGAGGATCAGCTCCATGATTTCGGCCTGTAGGGCGCGGGAGCGGTTCTGGGCACTGAAGCGTGCGGGTGGCAACCCAATGGCGGGCGAACTCATGCAGGTCCTCCTGGGGGACAGTACGAAGGTGATCGCATCCGATCTGGATCCAATCCCGTATGCAGGTTATCGGATGTCCCATGTCTTCGGAAGACGTCCCTCTCACCCGCCTTCGCTCGCTTGACGCGTCGCTGTGATGAACCTTACAGTTTCGGGACAACGGTTGGACATCCTACGTCCGATAAGTACCTGAAGGGTGAGGCGCATAGATGAGCAACACTTTCGAATCGACCGGGCTGGTAAGTGACTCCAGTCGCCGGAATTTCCTGAAACTGGCAGGCGTCATGGGTGCCGCTGCTGCCTTTGCAGGATCGATTTCTGCTTGCAGCCCCGGTGGCAGCCCAGCGCCCGCCGGCACCGGCGCGGCTGAGGGCACGGGCTCCATCGAGGCCGGTATCTCCTACCAGCTCTCGACCGGGTTCGATCCGATGCTGGCCACGGGAGCGACGCCCCAGGCCGCGAACCTGCATATCTTCGAAGGCCTGATGGAACTCCATCCCGCCACGCGTGAGCCCTACGTGGCCCTTGCCGCGGCTGAACCGACGAAGGTGGACGACACCACCTATGAGGTCCGGCTCCGCGAAGGGGCAACTTTCCACAACGGAGAAGCAGTTACTCCCGCTGACGTGGTCTTCTCCTTCACCAGGGTCCTCGACCCCGCCAACAAGTCGCTTTTCGCGGGCTTCATTCCCTTCATCGACAGCGTCACCGCCAAGGATGCCACCACGGTTCAGTTCAACCTGAAATACCCTTTCCCGGGCTTCAGTGAGCGCATCTCCGTCATCAAGGTCGTCCCTGAAGCAGCCGTGACCGCTGACCCTGCCGCCTTTGACCTCGCGCCAATCGGTTCCGGCCCCTACAGCCTGGTCTCCGCCGTCAAGGAAGACCGCATCGTCTTCAAGAAGTTCGACGCCTACAACGGCACGTACCCGGCCAGGGTGCAGGACATGACGTGGCTCCTGTTGGCCGATCCTGCTGCACGCGTCGCCGCCGTGCCCTCACGGACCCAGGTCATCGAAGACGTCCCCTACCTGGACGTCGACCAGCTCGCCGGCAAGGTGGACGTCGAATCGGTGCAGTCCTTCGGCCTGCTGTTCCTCATGTTCAACTGCCAGTCCGAAAAGTTCTCGGACAAGCGGGTGCGTCAGGCGCTGCACTACGCAATTGACACGGACGCGGTCATCACCAAGGCCCTGTTGGGCAACGCGACAGCCGCGACGTCCTATTTCCAGGAAGGGCACCCCTCCTACAGCAAAGCGTCCACGACCTACGGCTACGACGCTGCGAAGGCGAAATCCCTCCTGCAGGACGCCGGTCTCCAGGACATGACTGTCACCCTGACCTCCACAGACACCGGCTGGGTGGCGCGGGTCGTGCCCCTGATCAAGGAATACTGGGATGCGATCGGCGTGAACACGACCCTGGAGATCCTCCAGTCGGCCGCGGTTTACGCGCCGGAAAAAGTCGGCGGAAAGAACTTCGACGTCCTCTGCGCACCGGGCGACCCGTCCGTGTTCGGCAATGACGGTGACATCCTCCTGAGCTGGTTCTACCGGGGCGCAACCTGGATGGAAAACCGTGCCGGCTGGAATACCGCACCCGCGTACGCCGAGGTGCAGAAGAAGCTTAATGAGGCGGTCCAACTCGACGCCAAGGACGCCAAGGACGTTCACGCCGAGGTCGTCGACATCGTGTCCGACGAGGTCCCCCTGTACCCGTTGTTCCACCGCAAGCTCCCCACCGCCTGGGACAGCAACGCGCTCGATGGCTTCCAGCCGTTGCCCACCACGGGTGTCTCCTTCATCGGTGTAGGGCGCAAGTAGCCAGTTGACAGATGGCGGGGCGTCACACCCGGCGCCCCGCCAGCACTTCCCTGTATCGGAGTTATTGAGTGACCACGTTCATCCGCCTCCTAGGGCGACGGCTCGCTGTCTTGCCGATCATGCTGCTCGGCGTGACCATCATGGTCTTTATCGTCCTGTCCGTCGTTCCCGCGGACCGCGCGACCGCAGTTCTGGGAGAGAACGCCAGCGAGGAGGCAAAGGAGGCCTGGCGGGAAGAGCGCGGCCTGAATGCTCCCCTCGTCATCCAGTTCCTTCGCTACCTCAGTGGCGTCATCCGCCTCGACTTCGGTGTTACCAACCCGCCTGAAGAATCCGTGGCCACTAAGATCGCCACCGCGTTCCCGGTCACCCTTCAGCTGACCTTCCTTGGGATCCTGCTCGCTGTTGTCCTGGCCCTCACCCTCGGTATCACAGGCGCCCTCTACCGCGACCGCTGGCCCGATCAGGCCATCCGCATCTTCTCCATCGCGGCCATCGCCACGCCCTCCTTCTGGCTGGCGATCCTCCTCATTCAGTGGTTTGCCCTGCCGGAGGGCTCCATTTTCCCTACCGGCGGTCTGGCCTGGGCGGACCAGTACGGCTTTGTGGGATGGCTCTACTCCATGGCTCTCCCGGCCCTCGCCCTTGGTATCCCTGTTTCGGCGTCCCTGATCAGGGTCGTCCGAACGTCGATGGTGGAGGAACTTGATCGCGACTACGTCCGTACCGCCATCGGCAACGGTGTCCCCTACCGGACTGTCGTCGCACGCAACGTCCTGCGCAACGCCCTGGTCACACCCGTCACCGTGCTGGGCCTGCGGGTCGGTTACCTCCTCGGCGGGGCAGTGGTCATTGAGAAAATTTTCAGCCTCAACGGTATGGGTGATCTGATCGTCGTCGGGCTCACCACCTCGGACACGAATCTGGTTCAGGGGGCGGTCTTGACCATCGCGGTCGCCTTCGTCCTCGTCAACATCGTCGTTGACCTTCTCTACCTGCTCATCAACCCCAGAATCCGGACGGTGTAATCATGCGCAACGGACTAGCCGATCGACTCAGCACCACCGGGGCCCGCTTCACCGCACTGAACCTCACCTCCAGGCTCGCGCTCGGATTCCTTGCCTTCATCGTGCTGATCGCCATCATCGGCCCATACCTAGCTCCCTACGGGGAGAACGAGTCAACAGCTCCCGTGCTGGCGCCAAGCGGTGAGCACCCCTTCGGCACCGACGGGTCGAGCTATGACGTCCTCTCCCGGATGCTCTTCGGCGCGCGTGTATCCATCTCGATCGGCCTGGGCGCTGTGGCCCTGGCCCTCATCCTGGGAGCCATCCTTGGGGCTATCGCGGCCACGTCACGGAAATTCGTCAGTGAAACTGTGATGCGGATCCTGGACATCATGATGGCCTTCCCGGGCATCGCACTGGCCGCGGCACTGCTGTTCGCACTGCGGGAGCACTCCCTCAATTTGTTCGGCTCCACCGTCCCGGTCATCATCCTCGCGATCGCCATTGTTTACACCCCACAGTTGGCGCGGGTTGTACGCGCGAACGTCCTCGCTCAATACGGCGAGGACTACGTCCGCGCCGAGCGCGTCATCGGAGCGGGACGCACTTACATCCTGCTCAAACACATTGCACGGAACTGCGCCGCGCCGATCCTCGTCTTCGCCACCGTCATGGTCGCCGACGCGATCATCCTCGAAGCATCCCTGTCCTTCCTCGGAGCAGGCGTCCAGCAGCCGGCTGCCTCCTGGGGCAATGTCATGTCGGACGGACGCAATGTCGTCTTCAGTGGAGCCTGGTGGCCCACCACCTTCGGTGGCATCACGATCCTGTTGACCGTTCTCGCCCTGAACATCCTGGCCGAGGGGCTCACCGATGCGATGGTCAACCCCGGTACCTCCAAGCGCCGCCGGAACAACGCTCCGGCGCCTGCCGCAATCCAAGCCGTCGCCACAGCAGCCCAGCCCTCCGCCCTCGATGCCACCGGCACGTCGCTGACCCAGATGGACGGCGATCCAAGGTCCGACAATGTGTCCGTGATCGGCTCGGCAGCTGGGGCGAATGTGCACACACCCGGTTCCCTGGAAGCTCTCGCCGTGGAACTGGACATGCTCGCCGCCGTTGAAGCGCGGCGGACCGACCGTCTGCCCGCTGTCGCCGACACCGCTCCCGTCATCCTGGAGGTCAAAGACCTCTCGATCCGCTTCCCGGAGCGGTATGGGGACACCGCGATCGTGGACCGGGTGAGCTTCACCGTGCGGGAGGGCGAGACCATGGGCCTCGTTGGAGAATCGGGCTGCGGAAAGTCGATCACCTCGCTGGCCATCATGGGGCTTCTGCCGCGCACCGCCCAACTCTCGGGATCGATCACGTTCAACGGCAAAGAGCTGCTGACCAACGATCCCAGGGACCGCGACCGCCTCTACAAGGGCCTGCGCGGTGAGCAGATCGCCATGGTGTACCAGGATGCCCTCAGTTCGCTGAACCCCTCCATGCTCATCAAGGACCAGATGCGCCAGCTCACGCAGCGCAATGGCCGCAAGAGCCCCCGGGAGCTCCTGGAACTCGTCAAACTCGACCCGGACCGCACCCTCAAGAGCTACCCGCATGAACTCTCCGGCGGGCAACGCCAGCGCGTGCTCATCGCGATGGCGCTCTCCCGCTCACCGAAGATCGTGGTCGCGGACGAGCCGACGACCGCCCTGGACGTCACTGTCCAGAAGCAGGTTGTCGACCTGCTCAACGAACTGCGGGAACAGCTCGGTTTCGCGATGGTGTTCGTCAGCCATGATCTGGCCCTGGTCGCATCCCTCGCCCACCGGGTGACAGTCATGTATGCCGGGCAGGTCGTGGAGTCCGGGGACGTACCCGAGCTGCTGTCCAACCCCCGACATGAATACACCAGAGGTTTGCTGGGCGCGGTTCTCTCCATCGAAGCAGGCGCCGAACGCCTGCATCAAATCCAGGGCACCGTCCCATCGCCGAAAGACTTCGCGCCTGGCGACCGCTTCGCCGAGCGTTCTCTGCGCCCCGATGCCGACCCCAACCAGGTCCTCGACTTCGTCCGCGTGGGCGATACAGACCATTTCTGGGCGAGCCATGAGACACATCATCAGGACGTACTCGTCGACACCAGCACGACAGCGAGGCACCAGTCATGACCGACACCACCCCAGTGCTTGAACTGACGGACATCAGGGTTCACCACCGCGCCCGCTCGGGATCCCTGTTCCGCCCCAACATCGTCAAAGCGGTCGACGGCATCGATTTCACCATCAGCCGTGGAGAGACGGTCGGCATCGTCGGGGAGTCCGGCTGCGGCAAATCAACCCTCGCATCCGTCCTGGTCGGGTTGCAGGAGCCCACCTCCGGTGAAGTCCTCTTCCGGGGGACGAAGGTCAACACCCGAGCATCCGCATCGAAGAAACTCTTCGGCCGCGACGTCGGCGTGGTCTTCCAGGACCCATCCACCGCCCTCAACCCGAGGATGACCATCCACGACATCCTCACGGACCCGCTGCAGGTCCACGGGATCGGTGACCAGCAATCCCGCGACGCGAAGGTGAAGGATCTCCTGCACCTCGTCGGGCTACCCCAGTCCGCCGCAGAGGTCACCCCTCACCAGGTTTCCGGAGGGCAACGCCAGAGAGTCGCGATTGCCCGCGCCCTCAGTCTGGACCCGTCCGTCATCGTCGCCGATGAACCGACCTCGGCACTGGACGTGTCCGTGCGCGCCCAGGTCCTCAACCTCCTGGCCGATTTGAAGAAGGACCTCAACCTCGGCATGGTCTTCATCTCCCACGACATCCAGACCGTCCGGTACGTCTCGGACCGCATCTGCGTCATGTACTTCGGCCGCATCGTCGAGCAAGGCCCCGCCCGCGAGGTCTTCGAACACCCCACCAATGACTACACAAAGAGCCTCCTCGGAGCAGCTCCAAGTCTTCTGCACATCTAACTCACGTACTGGAGAATCCTTTGCCTAATGCACTGAAGTCCCGCTTCCACGGTGTCATCCCACCGGTCGTCACTCCCCGCACCAAGGACGGTGCAATCGACACCGCCTCCCTGGAGCGGCTCACCAAATATCTGCTCGAGGGAGGCGTCGCAGGGCTCTTCGTGCTCGGGTCCTCGGCCGAGGTGCCCTACCTCACCAACGACGAACGCGACACCGTCGTGCGGACCATCGCCGGCGTGAACGCCGGCGCCGTACCTCTAATCGCCGGTGCCAACGAGCAGACGACAGCACGGGTCATCGATGAAGGACGGCGTCTGATCGGCCTCGGCGCCGACGCCATCGTCGCCACGTCGCAGTTCTACGCCATCTCCGACGCACGCGAAACGGACACCCATTTCCGCGCCCTGCACGCCGCATTCGACGTGCCCCTGTTCGCCTATGACGTCCCCGTCCGCACCCACTTCAAGCTGCCACTGGACATGCTGGTCACCCTTGCACAGGACGGCGTCCTGGCAGGCGTGAAGGACTCCTCGGGGGACGACGTCGCGTTCCGTCAACTCCTCTTGGCGACCAAGGACATAGCGGACTTCGCGGTGTTCACCGGACATGAGGTCGTTGTCGACGGGGCGCTCCTCAGCGGGGCGCACGGCGTCGTGCCGGGCCTGGGCAATGTCGACCCGGCAGCGTACGCGGCACTGTATGGGGCAACCCAGCGGGGCGACTATGCGGCAGCGGCCCGTGAACAGGACCGGCTCGCCAACCTGTTCAACATCGTTTACACGCCAACTCCAGGGCGGGTCTCACCCGGTGCCGGCGGTCTGGGCGCGTTCAAGACTGCACTGATGCTCCTGGGCGTCATCGACACAAACCTGATGTCCGCGCCCATGGCACAACTCAATGACAACGAGACGCGCGCCATCCGCCTTGTCCTTGAGCACAACGGTCTGCTCTGATCCCGATGCCACATGTCATCGGCCTCGACGTGGGTGGAACGAAGATCGCAGGGGCGGTCGTCGACGCCACCGGCACCGCAACCTTCCACCGCACCGTTGGCACTCCGTCGCAGAACGGAGCCCACGCTGTTCTTGACGCGATAACAGCGCTGGTCGCATCTCTGCGGGATGAGGCCGAGCAGCAGGATCTCGTCGTTCAAGCACTCGGTGTCGGCGCGGCCGGAGTCATCGACTCCGTTCGTGGCGTCGTGATCTCCGCAACGGAAGCAATCCAGGGTTGGGCCGGAACGCAGCTCACCGCTGAACTGACCGACAGAACCGGTTTGCGGAGCACGGCGATCAACGATGTGCACGCCCATGCGCTGGGCGAGAGCTGGCTCGGCGCAGGCGCGGGCACCAGTAGCGTCCTGTTCATCGGTATGGGCACCGGCGTGGGCGGCAGCTATGTCCTGCACGGCGAATGCTTGCAAGGCGCGACAAACACTGCCGGTCACGTCGGCCACTTCGCCTCCCCCCACGCCTACGAGAACGGTGAACCGCTCCGCTGCAGCTGCGGGGGAGCAGGACATGTTGAGGCGATCGCCTCCGGTCCGGCCATCTACTCGGCCTTCCGGCGGATGGGGGGAGAACTGGCCACAGACACGCGCGGGGTCTACCGCCTGGCAGTTGCGGGAGATCCACTCGCCGCGGCTGCCCTTGAGCGCGGGGCAACAGCAGCCGGTCAGGCCATCGGCGGTCTCGCCAATATCTTCGATCCGCACATCGTGGTGGTCGGAGGAGGGCTTGCCTCGGCCGGCCCCCTCTGGTGGGACGCCATGGAAGACGCCGCACGCGAGGAGCTTCTGTTTCCCCTCACAGACCTGCCGATCGTCCCGGCGCAGCTCGGTGCAACCGCAGCCATCCGGGGCGCCGCGCGGAAGGCGTTAGAGCTTGTTTCCACTCCGGAAGGACAGCATGTTCACGCCTGAAAGCCTCCGCTCCTCCCTGATCGTGTCCTGCCAGGCTTACCCCGGGGAGCCGATGCGCGACCCTCGGACGACCGCGCAGGTAGCCCAATCAGCTGTCATCGGCGGCGCAGCAGCGGTCCGCGTCCAAGGGCTGGGGGACATCCAAGCCGTCCGGTCGGCCGTCGAAGTTCCCATCATCGGGCTCTGGAAGGACGGCCACGAAGGCGTTTTCATCACCCCCACCCTGCATCATGCCCTCGCGTGCGCCCACGCCGGAGCCCACATCGTCGCCCTGGACGGTACGAGGCGACCACGTCCTGACGGACTATCGCTGAAGGACACCATCACCGGTGTCCACGAGACGTCCAACGCTCTCGTCATGGCCGACTGCGGTTCGGTCGCCGATGCCATAGCTGCCGTCGAAGCAGGCGCCGACCTTATCGGTACCACCCTCGCCGGCTACACCGGGGAACGGCCGAAGACATCCGGGCCCGATCTTGAACTCATCCGCGAGATCGCAGCCCGCGAGCTGAATGCCCCCTTGATCGCGGAGGGCCGCATCCACACACCCGCCCAAGGCAAATCGGCGCTGGAGGCAGGCGCGTTTGCCGTCGTCGTCGGTACCGCGATCACACACCCCACCACAATCACCAGCTGGTTCGCCGCGGCGCTGGCACCATGAAATCTTTCATTGACCGCGTCGACCCGGAGCTCCTGCCGGGCCTGGACTTCTCCGAGGCCTTCCCACCGCCGACCACCATCGACGAGCTGCACTCATTCCGCAGCAAGACCACCGCGGACACCACGTACGCAGACTGCTCAGGCGTGACCTTCCAGGACCGGATTACCGACGGGCTGAGACTGCGGGTCTTTACTCCCGCCGGCGCAGGCCCCCACCCCGCGATCTACTGGATCCATGGCGGTGGGATGATCGCCGGAAGCGTCGACCATGACACCCCTTACTGCACGGTCCTGAGCGGGGAAACCGGTGCCGTCGTTGTTGCCGTGGACTACCGGCTGTCCCCGGAACATCCATTTCCGGCCCCCTTGGATGACGTCCACGCAGGCCTGCAGTGGCTCTTCGCTTCAGCGGAGGTCCTGTCCATCGATCCTCACCGGGTAGCCGTAGCAGGATCGAGCGCCGGAGGAGGATTAGCCGCGGGGCTGACCTTGCTCAACCGAGACAACGGCGGACCGCGCATCGCTTTCCAATACCTGATGTACCCGATGCTCGATCACACCCACACCTCCAATTCATCACGCGAGTTCCATGACATACCCACCTGGAACCGTGCCCACAGCCAGTTCGCATGGCAGTGCTACCTCGGCGCCGGTCAACCTTCCCCGCCCATCTATGCTGCCCCGGCGGCCGCAGAAGACCTTGCCGCTCTGCCACCGACGCTCATTCAGGTAGGGGACCTCGACCTTTTCCGCGATGAGGACATCAATTACGCCACCCGGCTCAGCAACGCCGGAGTACCGACCGAACTTCATGTCTACCCAGGCGCTTACCACGGGTACGAACTGAACTGCCCCACCTCCTCCCTTGGCGCTCAAACCCTTACCGACCGGAACAGGGCCCTGACCAAAGCGCTGCACCCGTCATGCTGAACAGGAAGCTAGCCGCGCCGCCCGAGCCGTGTCACCGGCGGTGGCCGTCGGAGCTGGGTCCGGACGGAGCGCCGGTGTGATCGGAATCAACGGCCTTGAGGCTCTCATCCTCGGCTTGCTCGTCGTCCTCATCCTGGGACCGGACAAGCTGCCCTCCTACGCCTCCAACCTGGCGACCCTCGTTCGGAACCTCCGGGCACTGGCCACGGGCGCCAAAAACCAACTGACCGAGGAGCTCGGCGACGAGATCGCGGACATCGATTGGCGGACCCTCGACCCGCGTCGGTACGACCCCCGCACCATCATCAAGGACGCACTCCTCGAGGATCTGCCCGGTGATATCAGCGCCGCACCGGTTGCAGCGTCTGCCAGCCCGGTACCGCACCAGACTCCTCACACAACACTGCAGCACCCAACGAAAGGCTTACCGTCATGAGGCTCGAAGGCTGGCACATCGTCATCATCATCGTTCTTGCGATCGTTCTGTTCGGCGCTCCGAAGCTGCCGGGCCTGGCGCGCAGCGTCGGTCAGTCCCTGCGGATCTTCAAGTCCGAGGTGAAGCAGATGAAGGACGAGAACAACACCCCGGACGCCGGGACGGATCCCGTGGAGGGCCGGGTCGTCAGCAACCCCGCTCCACCGGCCAACGCGCAGACCTACACCCCGACCTACCAGACGCCCGTGCAGCACCCGGGCCAGCCCGTGCAGCACCCGGCCCAGCCCGGCCAGCAGTACGGCCAGCAGGCACCGCACCACGCGGCCGAGGGCCGCACCGAAGGCACCCAGGCAGGCCCGTCGCAGCAGGGCAGTTCCCCCGCCGCCGGCCAGTAGGTCGGACACGTCCCGGTGTCACCAGCAAAGGGCCGCCCGCGCGGCAGGAAGGCCAACCCCGAGGGGCGGATGGCCCTCAAGGAGCACCTCCGCGAGGCCCGCAACCGGCTCTTCAAGTCGGCGATCGCCGTCATCCTCGGCACGGTGGCCGGGTTCTTCGTCTACGAGCCCGTCCTGCGGGCACTGGCCGCGCCGATCATCGCGATCAACGCCCAGGAGGGCAGGACCGCGTCGCTGAACTTCGACAGCGCCGCCTCGCCGTTCGACCTGCTCATCCAGGTCTCGGTCTTCCTAGGCCTGGTGCTCTCCAGCCCCGTGTGGCTGTACCAGTTGTGGGCGTTCATCACCCCGGGGCTGAAGACCAAGGAACGCCGGATCGCGCTGGCGTTCATCGCCGTCGCCTTCCCCCTGTTCCTCGGCGGCATCACCCTGGCCTGGCTGATCCTGCCCAACGCGGTGCGGGTCCTGACGGAGTTCACGCCCGAGGACTTCTCCAACTACATCAGCGTCTCCGTGTACTTCACCTTCGTCCTGCGGCTCATGCTCGCGTTCGGCATCGCGTTCCTGCTGCCCGTGATCCTCGTGGGCCTGAACATGGTGGGCCTGGTGTCCGGGAAGCAGATCCTCAAGGCCTGGCGGATCACCGTGTTCCTGGTGTGCCTGTTCGCCGCGATGGCCGCGCCCGGAGGGGACGCGCTGAGCATGTTCTACCTCGCCGTGCCGCTGCTGCTGCTGTTCTTCGTCGCCATCGGGCTGTGCCTGCTCAACGACCGGCGGCGCGCCCGGCGCAACGCCGCCCGGGAGGCGGCCGTCGAGGCCGGCGCCGACACCGCCTCACCTCTGGACGCCCTCTAGCCTCACCCCTGGCCGGCCTCTAATGGACAAGCCGATGTAATGCTCCCCGCCATGTGCAGCCGGTCGCAAAAAGCGAGGGGCACTGAATCGCCCATGCAACCCGCGCCCCGCTGCATGTGGCAGGGAATTAAGCCCGCTCGCGTCCTATTCGAGCAATCGCCGATAACGACTGTTATGTCAACCTATGTTGACGAATACCCCTACTCGCTGCCGTTCGAGCTGATCTGGTCGAAGGCTGCAGTGAGGTCATCAGCAGCAGGCAAGGCGCGTTGCTCCGCGGGTGGCAGGCTCTCGTATGTGTAGGTCGACACGGCCATCGGCGACTCCGACCTTCCGAGGGCGTATCGAACGGTGTGATCGTTCTTGCTGCCGCAGATCAGGATGCCGACCGTGTCGTTGTGTGCTTCGCGGCGGAGCTTGTCGTCAACGAGGGCAACATAGAAGTTGAGCTTGCCAGCGTACTCGGGCAGGAACTTACCAGTCTTGAGCTCGATGACGAAGTAGCGCAGTTGCTCGACGTGGAAGAACAGCAGGTCTATGTAGAAGTCGTCGCCTTCGACTTCGAGGTGCACCTGCCGGCCGACGAAGGCGAAGCCGGGACCGAGCTCCCGGAGTGTGTCGACGATGCGATCCATGAGTGCTTGTTCGAGGTCGCGCTCAGCTACTTCACCGGAGAGGCCGAGGAACTCGAACGCATAGGGGTCCTTGGCTGTCTGCTGGGCCAGCTCGGAGTCGGGCGCAGGCAGGCTGCGCGTGAAGTTCGATGGCGCGGTTCCAGTACGCTCCATCGACTTGTTCATGATCATGTTCGCCAGGACGTTTCTCGACCATCCGTACTGCACGGCCGCCGCGGCATACCAGTTACGCGCATCAGGCCCATCGAGCTTGTCGAGCAAAGTGACGACGTGGCCCCACGGCAATTGTCCAACAGGCTGTTGGACAATTGCTTCCTCCTCCCACGCCGCCGCGAAGGCCCGCATGTACTGCAGGTTGCTGCGCGACAGACCGGTCATGTCCGGGAACTCTGCACGCAGGTCCTCCGCCAGCCTCTTCATGACACCGGCGCCCCAGCCCTGTCGCTCGCGCCGAACCAAGATCTCGTGGCCCAAGTGCCAGTACAGGCTGATCAGCTCGGTGTTCACGGCCCGGTGAGCCTTCTGGCGTGCGCCTCGCACGCGTTCCTTCAAAGCCCGCAGCGTCGATCCGTACTCATCTGGCAGGGCAACGTCGGCAGAAGTCATGAGCATCATCCTTCCAGCATCAGCAGGACCGAGTGATCAGGCTCAGAGGAACGTTGCACCGCAGTAAACATTCTTACTCACGCCATCGTGAGGGCCGGAAGTACCGAACTTACAGGGTTGCGTAGCTCGCCAGGGGGCAAACGACTGCTACGGACTTTGGTACCGCTCCCCTACCAAAGCACTACCACTTCATTAGCAGGTTGACCCCAAAGCAGGCCCCAGCCCAAGTGCACGCACGAGTGACTGCACTGGCAGCACCAGCTCGTCGCTCAGGAGCATGGACCATGCGAGGTCGTCGCTGACCGTCCGACGGCCGCCGGAGGCGTGATCGGTCCATCGGCCTGTGGCAGTGCGACGGAGCGGATTTGCTGCTGGTGCCGGACTGCTTCACCGATGATGACCTGGTGGGTGGTGCGGGGATCCTCCCCGCGTGCTGTGCGCTCGACCGCGGCCTGCGTCGGGTAGAGATCCGGGCGGCGTTCCAGTTCGACGGGCATCGCCTGCACAGTCAACTGTGGCTTTCTGGTCGAGGCGTCGACGGGCTAAGTCAGGTCGATTGCCTGCCCCTCTGCAGGCCACCACCTCTGTGGCAACGCCCGGCAACTTCCGGAATCAGGATGAATTTGACTGAGCTCGTGGCTCGTCTATAATCTAGATGCAGGTGGACACACCAGTTCTCCACCCGAAAGTAAATACAGATCGTCAGCCCTCACAGGAGGGTTTGGCAGACCTCAGGTGAGTCGACATGGTTGGAAACGAATCCTAGCCAAAGTCTTCTTGCCGGACATCGGACGACTAGTCAACCCGATGTCCGCGAACCTAAGGGGGCCTTCTGGAGCTTCGGCGACAGTCGGCGGGGTCAACTGCATCATTCGTGGACGATCTCACGATCTTTGGAATAGCCTTCGCGGCTTCGCGAGGGCTATTTCCATGCAACCGTGGAGATCAACTTGACTGACACTGTATCGACTCCGACACCTGACCTCACTGAGGTCTTCGACGTCCTTCAGGAGGCAGCGCGATCCTCGGCCGCGGCTGGCCATGTGCTATATGGGCCGCGCGCGAAAAGCGTTCTGACTCTCACCTACCCCAACTTCACCGAACGCTCGTTCGGCTATAAGAAGTTCATCGAGCTTCTTCGAGCCGGCCATGATGCGGGCCGCTTCGAACTCGTGACCGTCGACGGCCACCCTCACATCATTCCCACGACCGCTGTGTCAGAGAAGCGGCCCGTGGAGCAGGGCTGGTTGCGTTCGGACCTGTGGACAACTCTGGTGACCTGGGACAACGGCTTACGCTACTGGGATCGACGCAACCGCCGCGCCATCTTCGTTCCCACCGACGACACGGGCACTCCCCTCTGGGAAGTGACGCCGGAGAAGTTCGTGAAGATTGACCCGGTGCCCATGCAGCGGCAGCTGGAGTGGATGGTCGATTTCGCGAACGATCAGTCCAAGAAGAAGCAGCACGTGCTATTGGAATCGCTGAAAGAAACTGCGCCGGGCGCGTTCAAGCGTGCACTCGGCGCGGTCGACCTCGATGTAGCGTGGCGGACTCGGCTGCGTGAGAAGGTGACGGAACACGCCGCTGAGTGGGCTGCGGAATCGAAGCTCCCGCCGATGACCATCCTCGATAGGGCGCCTCGCACCCCAGCACCTCGCACTCTGTCGTTGGAGCCTGTACTGGTATCAGCGGGAGAAACGGCAAGCCCCACTAATGCGGAAACCGCCAACGTGGAAATCGCGCAGCTGCGCGTTCGCCTGCATGCCGTGATCGACAAGATGAGCCTCGCGGAGCTCTCCCAGCTTCAGATTCCCGCCGCGTACTTGCTGGAGTTGTAACGCGGATGGCCGCTTCCTCTGCGCACCCTGTTGTCGGTGCGCTCACGTTCCTCACCCTGCATGAGCTTCCCAGCTCACCGCAGGGCGTTCTGGATGCGTGGGTGGCAGAGCGACGGCCGACGACACTACTACGGGACGCGCTTGAGGTACGTTCCAGCTACGCGTTCGTGGAGGAGATGGTCGAGAAGGCCGCTGGCGCGTTGGACGCAGAGGGGCTAGACCGCTCCGACGCACGGGCCGCTGTCGCTGAAGTCCTCAGTGCGCCGTCGTTGGCTCTGTCCGCCGGGTCAAAAGATCACGTGGAGGTGGTGCAGGCGGTTGTCATCCGCCGTGACGAGGCCGCCGGCCGGCCTGTGGAGATATTGGTATCGCTGCGGACGACGGTCCGCAAACGTCATCACCCTACTGGTGGGGTCGCGGTTTGCGCTGCGGTGGCTGAGTTCACTTTGTCCTGCCACATCCTCGACATGGAGGAGAGCGCGGACATCGGTGACCTAATGGTGCACTACATCAACTTGGTGCGTGGTCTCGGAGCGAATCGCTCGAAGCGCTCGTTCCCGCACACAGTATTGGTGCTCGGGGACTTGCTTGACCTCTCGACAAAGGATGCGCCGAAGCACTGGAAGGAAGACATTCGTCTTCTGACGGAGGCGTTCGACGGAAGGGTGGTCTTCGACAAGGGAACGAACATCCCGAAAGGTATTCCTCGGAAGCTGATGCGGTTGTTCACCCTCGACCCGTATTCGGGGAAGCTCCCGCAGGGCGAAGACGGCAAAGTGCCCGAATCGGTATCGGTCGACGCACGTACGCAGACGTACGGCCAGGTCTTCCAGCAGCTTGCCGCGGAACTCAGCAACTTTAAGGCGGAGGACGACTCCGGCCCGAGGGCATCCCGGGACCTGAAGCCGGGAGAGAGCCGGTACCACCGCAAAGTCGGAGATTCCCGCGGCGGGTACGACAACTTCGACGACGGCTCGGATACACCCATTTGCTCGCACAACAAAACCTACAAGCGCTACTTCAACAGCGATCAGGCTACTAAGGGTTTTGTCCGCCGATACAAGAACTTCGACCCGTCATGGATGTACCACTGCTCGGAAGGCAAATGCAACGTATACGCAGTCTTCGCTCCGGACAATGCCGCACCGTCAGCTGTCATCTCGGACTAGCGCTTCGTGCGTGATCGCGATTTCGGCCGGAGTCCCTGAGCCTTTCCTTACGGCTACAGTGACCGGCCGCTGTTTTTTGCCTGCTCAGCTCGATGCTTCGCGGCAGCGGAATCGTTCTTGCCTGATGCCGCTTCCCGGGCCTGACGCTCGGAGGCGGTAGCTTTCCTGCTCTGAATCAACTCGGTTTGCCGCTGACTCCTTTCTTTCTTCCGCGCTGCATCCTGTGCGGTGCCACCCTTTTCCTGACTCGCGGCGCTCTCCTTCTTCTGGGAGCTCGTTGACCGCCCGGTTGCCTCGCCGGATCCGGACGTGTCGGAGGACGACGTCCCTGCGGACTTCTCCGCAACTGCCCGATGCCGTGCGATCGCGCGTGCGATCGCGGCCTCTTCCGTCGCGGAGCGTTGCGGCTGCACCTCAGGTGTCGCCGCGGACTGCACAGCGGCCGGCACAAAGTCAGTGGACTGTAGGGCGCCGACGATGCGCGCTTCGCGCTGCTGCGGTGCCGGCAGCGGGTCGCTGGCAGCGGCACGTTCGGCCTGGAGGCGTTCGATAGCCCTGCGCGCTGCGGCCTGATTCGCGGTCATGCGGTCGGTGATCGCTGCTTCGTCGGTTGTCTGCTGCACCTGGGCGGCGCTGCGCGGCGGGACCTGTGTGAGGGCGCTGTGCTTGTGCAGAGCCGTGGCACGCTCGACCAACCGCTGCGCGACAGGGTCGTCCTGGTACTGCTTCGGGATCATCGCCGTCTCGCGAGTCCCGATGTTGTACCGGTTCCGATACGCCTCGGTCTCGGCCGCGATGCCATGCCATTCGGCGGCCTTGGACTCCTTCGCCGGCACCGGTCCGAGTGCGGCCGCCCACGCCGGTTGTTCCTCGGCGAGTTGCGCGCCGCGTACAGCGACCCGCTGTCCGAGGTGTGCCCGAAGCCGGTCAAGTTCATCCCTGTACTCGACCGGCACCCGTGCGTCCTGCAGGAGCACGGACGGTGCGAGGTCCTCGCTGATGGTGGACCGGTCGAACCCTGCGCCGCCGGCACTGGTGACCGTCCGACTGCTGGTGCTGGGGATGCCGGCCTCGCGTAGCTGGCGCTCCTGGCGGATTGCCTCGGCGATCGTGACCTGGTGGGCGCTGCGGGGATCCTCACCACGGGCGGTGCGTTCGATCGCTGTCTGCGTCGGGGAGAGATCCTGCCTGCGCTCGAGCTCGAGGGTCATGGTCTTCACCATCCACTGCTCTTTCCTCGTCGCGGCACTGATTGAGGCGGTCGGGTCGAGGGACTGCAACCGTTCCGCAACGTTGTCGCGTGTCTCGGTGAGTCTGCTGGTGTACAGGAGCGCGAACGGCCGGGCAGCCCATTCGGTGTCCATGTGAGCTTCACCGGGTGTCCGGCGGAGCTGACCGGCGGCAGCGCCCTCGGCGTGCTTCTCGGCCTGCTGCGCGAGGCGGTCGAGGTGATCGTCGGTGAGGGCACCGAGCTGCCGCTGTCCGGTGTTCGCCCGGATCTGCTGCGCGGTGTCGATCCGATTCTCCACGCGGAAAGCGAGGACGGCGGTTGCGTCGTCGGCGCCTGCGAACCCTCGTTCCCGGTACGCCTGAGCGAGGACCGTAGACGCGTCCAGGCCCTCGTTCTCAGCCCGCCGCAGGTGCGTGGCAACGGCGCCCCATGACTCGTGCGAGGTGAATGCAGCGGCGGCTTCCTGCCCCATGACGTCCTGCGCGATACCCCGGGTCTTCGCGGTCCATGCTGCTGCTTCGACCTCGTTGTAGACGCCGGCGACGGTGGCGACGTCACCGGTGCGGACGGCTTCGGCGCGGACTGTTTCGTGGGCGGACAGGGTCCGGTCGTAGTTTGCGGTGATCGACGCGAGGACGCTGTCGCGGGTGACGGTCTGGTCGTTGTCGTCGCCGAGAGCGACGTAAAGCTTGTTCGTCTCGCGTCCGCGGGTGGCGGCGACGTAGGCGCCGGCGCGGTCGGTCCGCTCGTCGAGGATCGCGTGTGCGGTGTCCACGGTGGCGCCCTGGGCGCGGTGCACGGTCGCGGCGTAGCCGAGCTGTCCGAGCTCGTTCAGGTAGTCGGCGTCGACAGTGATACGTCCCCGGTGGCCAGTGTGACGGAGGGTCACCCGCTGCCGGTCCTGTGTCTCCGGCTGTGCTGCTGCGTGGTCGGTGGTGGGGTTGGCGGTGACATGTTCCACGGTCCAGACGTCGTTGTTTTTGACGAAGTCCTTGCCCTGGTTGAGCTGCAACGTCCGGTCGTTCCTGCGGGTGACGACGGTGTCGCCGGGGTAGGCACGGAGCCCATCGCGGAGGACCACGGATGGCGTCGCTTCCGTGATCGGGCCTGCCCCGTCAGTGAGGTCACCTGTAGCGATGCGGGCGGCTTGGGCGCGGGCGTTGAGGTCCGTGACGGTGGCATTGTCGGTGGCGATCATCAGCGACGTCTTACCTGCTGCGGTGTCGGTCATCCACGCGGTGAAAGCATCCTGGGTCATGGCTTCGGTGGTGCCAGCAGTGACACGCTGGTTCTCGACGTACCAGCGGAAGGGGGTGTCAGCTCCGACGGTTGCCGGTTCCCGGAGGGCCAGGGAAGCCTCCGCTTCGCCTTCGGTGTGGAAGCGGTGGACCTCCTCGAGGCGGACTGCTCCGACCTCGTTGTTGAGCAGGCGCAGCGCGCCGCCGGAGCCGATGGCTCCGAGCTGCCGGTCATCACCTATTGCACGCACCACGGCACCGTTGCGCGCGGCGACCGCGACGACCTCGGCGAGTTTCGGCGTGGTGACCATCCCTGCCTCATCGACGATGATCACGTCTCCGGCACCGAGAGCGAAGGTGGACCCGCCGTTGTCGTGGCCGTCCTTGGCCATACTGTTTTGCTGGTTCTGCTGGCCCTGCTGGTTTCGGTGGGAGATGAGGAACGCGTCGATCGTTGTCGCGTCCGCTCCGATGTCCTTGGACATCACGGCGGCGGCCGCTGCGGTGGGTGCGAGTCCGATGACCTTCCCGCCGCTGTCACGGACGGCGTCAGCGGCCAGGGACAGGCTCGTGGTCTTGCCCGCGCCGGCGGGTCCGATGCCGAGGGTCAGCAGCTTCTCGTCGGTCGCGAAGGCGCGTGCGAGGTCGATCTGACCCTGCGACAACACTGGCGCCCCGTTGGCGGCGGCGGCCTCGACGTGCTGTGACAACAGAGTGTCGAAGCGTTCAGCTGACACGGCCGGGATGACGATCTTCTGTCCTGCAGCCAGGACCCGGTGCTCGGCGTTCAACACCTCCTGCGAGGTGAACAGGGTGACGTCGGCCTGCTGGAACTGACTCGTGCCGTCGGCGCGTAGGAACTCGGCCAGCTTCGGTGTAATCGTGTCCGGGGTGACCTGGAGGCTGTGCGTCCCGGTGGCTTCCCGGGTGACGTTCTCCACGGTCTCGTCGGTGATGGTCTGTCCGGGGAAGGCTTCTTTGAGGTGCCTGCGGGTCTGGGCGATGACGTGGTTCCGTCCCCAGACGGCACGCTTCGCGGCCAGCTCGTGGACAACCAGGCGTGCGTGTTCGTGGACGTCGAGGTCGTTGACCAGTGCACCTACGGGCGTTCCTGTGCTCGCGTTGCGGACGTGCTCGAGCAGGTCAGGTCCGACCGGCATGTTCGTGCTCGAGCTGTAGTCCTGCTGCCATTCCTCGACCAGCTCCGACAGACGGCGGGCACTCTTCTTCTCCGGCCTTGTCTCCAGAGTGGCTTGCTGCGCGAGGGCGATCTTCTGCTTGTCGCTGGGCGCGTACCCGTGCTTGTCGGCGAACTCGGCTTCCAGTCTGCCGATGGTTCTGGCGATGTCTGACCGTCGTGAGGATGCCCGGTGAATGGTGTCCAGGTCGATGCCGGCGACCTCGTAGATGGGTTCTCCGCCACCGGCTGTGCGGGCCACTGTGCTGACGCCGAGGGACGCACAGACCTTCTCGATGACCTTCGCGTTGTAGGTTTCTGACGCGGCGACGTTCATCTTGTAGAGGGTGCGTCCGTCGAGGGAGGACCACTTCCCGTCGTCGCCTCGCACCTTGTTGGCGATGACGACATGGTCGTGCAGCTGGGGGTCCCCGGCGCGGGAGTCGTAGTGCCGGAACTGGGTGGCGACCAGCCCGCCGTCGACGTCGATCTGACGGACCCCGTTCTTCCCACGGCGCGTGTAGGTGGCGTTCTTCTCGAGGAAAGTGATCGTCTCGGCGATCGCTTCGTTGTGTGCGGTCTCGATGGCCTTCCGGGCTTCGTCGCCACCGAGTGCCCACAGCAGGGACACCGATTTGGCGGGCGAGAACACCAGGTCATACCCGGCGACGGTCTGTTTCGAGGGGGTGGTCTGCGCAGTCACATACCGTGCCAGCTCCTCGTTGCTGCGGGAGTTCCGACCGTGTGACGCCCGGAACATCTCGCCGCCCACCCGGAACCGAATCTCGTGCATGACCTCGGTCGGCAGAACCTTCTCGGCGTTCTCCGGGCCGCTCCACGCGGGTCCGTTGGTGCGCCGGAATCGGGCCACTTCCTCGTCGATCCGGCGGGTCATCTCCGTATTGGCAGCTCCGTACTGGTGGTACTTCTGACCCAGTTTGATCTGCGCGGTCATGCCCCCGGCGGCGAGGATGCTCGCGGCTTCAGGGTGCATGCCCTCACCGAACAGGGCTTTCATTTGAGTTTCGCTGACCTCACCGGAGACCCCCAGCAGCTGTTCGGAGTGTCCGACCCACTGGCCCGGTGGCATGCCCTCAACGGTGTAGTAGTCCCCCAGCTCACGGTCGCCCGCTCGGAGCTCGTCGGCGCTGGCGACCTCAGAAGTGTAGTAGGCGTAGCCGTCCCCAGCACTGAGCTTATGGACGGTCATCACCGGCTCATTCTCGCGCAAAATCGGCGCGCGGTCGACCTCACTCATCAGGATGCATAAGGTGTGACAGATTGTGCTGGTTGGAAGTGTGTGAAATCGCATGGTGACGACGAAGGAGGAAACCAAGATTACGCGCCGTGGAAACCAGTACGATTGGTCCATCGAATCTCGATGCGGTTGTGCACATGAGAATGAGCGGTGGGTAACACGATTTTCGTTATCCACGGATCGTTCGATTGTGTGGAACCGCTAACGGACGTTATCCACCAGGTGGGCAGCAAAGAGACGTTGGGATATCTCGGAGCTGTCCACGTGTGGTCAACGTCCGTTGGATCCAGTCCGAGCGTCAGCGAGGTCCGCATGGGTATCTCACGGGCGCCGGCGGTGACGTCGGGCATGGTCGGTGATCGGTCGAGGTCGGCCCGTGGTGGGCGGGCGCTAACCGTTAGGTTTGGCAAGGAGAGTGCGTCGGTTCGCAAGTCGCGACCGGGGCGCGTATGAAACGCAGGATGAGTGAAGGGGACGAGTCATCATGGCAGCACCGAGGAAGTCAGCGCAGCAGGTAGCGGCACGGGAAAAGGCGAGGGCGAAGGCTCAGGAGCTGACCGAGCGGCACGAGCGGTTGATTGACCTGGCGGCGGAGTTCTTCGAGCAGGAGCAGCAGGCCGAGCAGATACGCGCCGAGGCGCAGGAGCGTGCCGATGCAATCCTGGCGAAAGCCGAGCAGGACGCCGAGGCGGCCGCGAAAGAAGCTGGCGCGAAGGTGCAGCAGATGCTCGACACCGGCGAGAGCCGGGCCGCGGTCGCCGCTCGACTCGGGCTCAGTACCGCCGAAATGAAGCGGGCCCTGGAAGGGGCCGACACCAGCTCACCGTCCGGCGAAGCGCGGACCGAGCCTGCGCTGGCGGCAACAGCGGACGACGTCGCAGACCAGGTTGCCGCCGAGACGAAGGCCGCCTAAACGGGCGCCGCTCTAACGGGCAGCACGAAGTGAGGGGGCCGACTGTGTCGGCCCCCTCTTCTGTGGGCGACGCATCTGCGTAGTCCTTTCTTCTGGTCGTGTCGGTGTGCAGCGCGGCCAAGGCGCGCGTACCTGGTGCGCGGCACCTGAGCCTCAGTGAGCGTGGGTGCGAGGACGGCGGTTCGGCGCCGGTGACCACAGCTCGAGGTTCGCGTAGCGGCGGCGAACCGCCCCGCCCACCTGTGGTGAGCTGACCGCTCGGTTCTTCCCCGTGGCCCGGGCCGGTGGTGCAGGGACGTCTATCTCCCTGCACCACCGGTGCCCGGTGCTACTCGGCGGTGGCGAACTCTTCCGCGATCATTTCCTCTTCCGTGGTGCGAATTTCCTCGAAGGCTTCCGCTTCGTCGGCGGTGTCGGCATCCTCGGGGTCGGCCTGCTCGGTGTCTGCTCCACTCGCGCCGTCCTCAGCAACGTCCTCAGGCGTGACCTCGGGGGCGGGAGCCTCTTCGGGTGCGGCTTCGGGTGCAACCTTGGGGGCGGGGTGAGTGATCAGGCGTTCCACGTCACTGAGGTTATATCCCCATGTAGCGAGCTGGGTCAGGTAGAACTTCGTGCTGGCCCCGCCGTCGCGCCATGACTGGCGGTAGGTGCCTTTCTCGAAACCGGCGAGAACCATGGCAAGGACGTTCGTTTCATGCCGGGCGGTCGGGCGGCTGGCGATCTTCACCAGTTCCCGGTTCCCACCGAAACGAGTCTCCGTCGTCTTGCCGGTCAGCAGTTCGGCGGAGAAATCGCTCTCGTCGTTCAGTCCCTTCGCCACGGTATTGGAGTGGGAGGCCATGGCCTGCGCGATGAATCGGAGCGCGTTCTTCGGGGGTGTCTTGCCTTTGAGCAGTCCCTTCACGAATTCGATGCGGACCACCTCAGCGGCGTCCCACGCCTTGTTGTTCTCGATCACGGTTCGGCGTTCGGCTTTTTCCTCCTCGGTCATCTTCCCGGCCCGGGGTGCGCCCGGCTTCACGAACCCTGCTGCCTTCCAATCGGTGTTGACGTAGGCCGTCGCGAGTCCTGAGTAGGTCCACCGGACGTAGGCGGCGTTCGCGTCCTCGACTGTCAGCCGCTCCCCGGTCTTGGTGCGCAGGTCGGTGATGTCAGCAATCGGACCCTTGTAGTCGTAGTGTGTGAACGCTGAGTCCTCGATGATTGCCAGACCTGCGGCTTCGGCTTCGGCCTTGGCTGCCGCGCCTGCGGCTTCCCGCTTCCGGTCGTCGCGGATGCGCTGCGCGGTGTGGTCGAAGCTCTGCGGGGCCTGCTTCGCAGCGGCTTCCAGCTTCTCGATTGCGTCGGTGTCTCCGGCGAATTCCTCGATTACTGCTGCCATGTCCAGCGTCATCCCTGCGGCGAGGAACGCGGTCGCGGTGTCGTCGGAGCGCACTTTCAGGGCCGCGTCCACGGTGGCCTTCCTCGCCCCGGTCTTGCGGGCGATCTGCGTCGCTGACACACCGAGCAGGGACAGCTGGTGGAAGGCTTCGGCGCGGTCGTTGTCCGTCAGTTCGCGGCGCTGGTCGTTTTCCACGATCTGCTTGGCGAGCCGCTCGGCTTCGGTGAGGGAATCGACCACGTACACCGGGATGGTGTCGAGGTTGTTCTCCACGGCGGCGAGGGTGCGCCGCTGCCCGTATAGGACGTGCACGGTGCCGTCCTCGATGCGGTGAGCGACGACGGGCTGAATGACGCCGTGCTCCTTGATGGAGGACAGGAACGCCTTGTCGAGGTTCGCTTCGGCGCGCACGTTCACGTCGATGGTGAGGGTGGCTGGGTTGATCTGTTCCAGAACAGACATGGTTGTGTTCCTTCTTGGTAGGTGTGGGTCCGGGCCTGTGGTGTGCCAGCGGGACTGTGGTGGCCCTTCCCCGACGCTTCTATGTCTGTCAAGCGGCTGGCAAAGGGGTCGGGCGCGGACCGGCGGCTTTGATGACCGGCCAGCTTCCCCTCTTCCCCGTTGTTTTGGCTGCTGGCGGAGCTTGCGGAGCTGTGGCCGACGGAGGCTTGTCTGCCCGTGAGGGCAAGGGGCGGGGAATTCTCGGAGGAAATCAGCGACGAAGGAGCGCCGCAGGGACATTTTCTGCACCGCAGGCCCCGACGAAGGAGGGGCTAGACAGGTCGGAGCGGACACGTACGATCCGTCAGGACAGCAGCAAAACAGAAAGATGGCTTCTACAGCCCGAGCGAAGCGAGGCCCGTGCAGTAAGCCTGGGCGCCTGCTGGGCGAGGCCGGAACCCAGAGTCTTCAGGCTACCGGCGGGTGTCAGCAGCCCGAAGAAGTGTTGCTGGTCAGCATGCTTAGTGTTCACTATGGTGGTTTGTGAACCGTTGAGCCGGGCGGAGGAGTCACGATCTTAGGACCAGCAGGAGGTAGGACGGTCACCACCTTACGACTGGTGGTGCGGGTACTGCTGGGTTTTTCGCTGCTGGTGTCGTTCACAACGTCGGCGGCTGCCGCACTGTGCCTTCAGATGGAACATCGCGATTCTGCTGGGATGATGGCTGCGATGGTCGGCATGGATTCCCCGGGCCAGACCACCACCAACTCTGACGACATGACCCCTGCTTCCGGCGCGCAGGAGTCATCCTCCGTCCATGCGTGCTGTCATCAGCAGGTCAGCACCGCGCCAGCAACAGTCGCATCCCAGCGGGCCCTGCCTGACGGGCAGACGGATGCGTTGCCTGCGGGAGCTGCACCAACACGGACTGACGATGGCCGTCTGCCTCCCTGGTTGTTCGATCCGGCGCTGGAAAAACGCGACCACCTCAAGCCGTCGCTGACGGCCCTTTCGATTAGTCGCACATAAATTTCTCCTTCGGTGTGCGCCCTGGCTTTTTCTGGGCGTGCCATCGCGTTGCTTCCTGCCGACTTGGTCGGCATCCGGGCTTCCGGAACGTGCCCGGGCATGCCAGTGATAAGCGATCCAACCAGCGGCTGACGTGGATCAGTCGCACCCTGAATCAGGAGAACCAAATGACACACCATGTGAAGTCGATGCTCGACACCTACCCCAAGGACCTGGGCGGAGTGGATAAGGACAAACTGGCGGAGTGTATCGAGGCCTGCTTTGAATGCGCGCAGACGTGCACTGCCTGTGCTGATGCCTGCCTGAGCGAGGACATGGTCGCGGAGCTGACAACGTGCATCCGCACCAACCTGGACTGTGCTGATATTTGCGCGACCACCGGCAAGGCCCTGTCCCGCCACACCGGGTACGACGCGAACCTCACCCGCGCAGTCCTGGAGGCCTGCCGTACAGCGTGCAAGGCCTGCGGTGATGAGTGTGAACGGCACGCCGAAATGCACGATCACTGCCGGGTCTGCGCCGAAGCATGCCGCCGCTGCGAAAAGGCCTGCGACGAGCTGCTGGCCACACTGGGCTAACCCATCCTTCCCCCGCGACTTCGAGGAGCACTTCGTGAACTCAGCAGAGAACACGTCCGGCCACCGCGCAGGAGCCTCCGGACGCAAGCAGAAGCACACCGAACCCCATCACCAGGAACGACCCACCGGTAGGGGCGAAGCTGCCAGTGGAGAAAAGGACCACACCGGTCACGGGTCTGCCCGGATGTATGTGAAGTTCGGGATCATCTTGTTAGTCAGTCTCGGGCTGATGTGGACGCTGTCGATGTCCATGGTCCGGTCAATCGATCACTTCTACTTCAACCTGAGTAACTTCTGGATGGCGTTGCTCATGGTGGGGGCGATGGCGATCGTTATGGTCGTGGGCATGTGGTCAATGTTCAAGAACACCAAAGCAAACATCGCCATGCTGGTCGGATTCGCTGTGCTCTTCGTCGGGGTGTTCGCCCTCGGGCGGACAGAAACCTTCGTCGGGAACGAACAGTTCCTGAAGTCGATGATCCCGCACCACTCCCGCGCGATCCTGGTGTGCCAGGAATCCAACATCACGGACCCGGAAATCACGGAGTTGTGTGAGGCGATCGTGGAAACACAGCAGGAAGAAATCGCCCAGATGCAGTCGATCCTGGACCGATACGCATCGGAGTGAATGGCCTCCTGCCAATGGTCGGGGTGCCCCTGCGGGGGTGCCCCGCCCACTACGAAGGCAGTTCCGCCGGGTTCCGCTTGTTCGACCAAGCCGAGCTGACCGTAGGCCGAGGCCGCCAGAGCCGCGCCGACGCCGCTGGGGGCAACCGATGACGGCGGGGGAGCCGCAGGGGCGCTCCCAGAGCGCCTCCTGTGCTGCGAAACCTTCTTTCCACGCGCCCAGAATCCCTCGCTGACAGGCGCCTTGAGTGTGAAGTACTACACCTTGACCAATACCCCCCGGGGGTATAAGTTCAATAGCACCTCAGAAGGTTGTCTCCCCTCCCCGGGACGTACGCCGTACAGGTCAACTGCACCGCTCGATGGAACCGGGGCCTCACCGAAGGTTCCCCCGTTCCTCGCTGCGGCTACCTCAACACTTCGCTGTTCACCAATTGCAGGAGATCACCATGACTGACACTGTCAGGACCCCGATGAACCTCACCGACATCAGCGGAACCCAAAACTCCGATGTGAACTCCCCTGCAGGAGGGTCGTGTGGGTGCTGCGCACCCCAGCAGGTCACTGCAGCGCAACCGGCAACCGAAGGCACCGTGTCTGCCGACTACGCGGTGACCGGCCTGACCTGTGGTTCCTGCGCCGGCCGTGTCAGCAGCGCCATCGGCGCCTTGAACGGCGTGGAGAATGTCCAGATTGCTCTCGTTCCTGGCGGCGTATCGACCGTCAGTGTCACCAGCAACCAGCCCCTTGAGGCGTCGTCCGTTCAGGACGCCGTCGAGAAGGCCGGCTACCAGCTCACGACCGCCTAAGCCGACCGGCAGAGGCACGGGTCCCCCCTTCAAGGGGGGCCAAAGGAAGAGTCATCATGAGCAAGAACCAGAACATCAACAACCAGCATCATCACGCGGCCGAACAGGAATCAACGCACGGCCAGGCCATGCCCGACCAGCACGCCCACTCGGCGATCTCCACTCAGGAACATCCCGATCAACATCCTGACTCCAGCCATCACGCGGGCCACAAGGGTCACGGGGCGGGTCATGGCATGGATGAGGATCATCAGGTCCATTCCCACGGGGAGCATGCCGGGCACTCGACCGCGATGTTCAAGAACCGCTTCTGGATCAACCTGATCCTCGCGGTTCCCGTGGTCGCCTTCAGCCACATGTTCACCATGCTCCTCGGGTACATACCGCCGGAGTTCCCGGGCTCCACCCTGATCGCCCCGATCCTCGGCACGGTCATTTTCGTCTACGGTGGCGCCCCGTTCCTGAAGGGAGGGCTGACGGAGCTGAAGTCCCGGCAGCCCGGCATGATGCTGCTGATCGCGATGGCCATCAGCGTCGCGTTCATCGCCTCCTGGATCACGACCCTCGGCATCGGCGGGTTCGACCTGGACTTCTGGTGGGAGCTCGCCCTCCTAGTCGTCATCATGCTCCTGGGCCACTGGATGGAGATGCGGGCCCTCGGTTCCGCCGCCGGGGCCCTGGACGCCCTGGCAGCCCTGCTGCCCGACGAGGCCGACAAGGTCACCGCCTCCGGTGTCGAAACCGTGCCCGTCAGCGCCTTGGTGGTTGGCGATGTCGTACTCGTGCGCTCCGGCGCTCGGGTTCCCGCCGACGGGCAAATCATCGACGGGATGGCCGAGTTCGACGAGTCGATGATCACCGGCGAGTCCCGAACCGTTTCCCGCACGATCGGGGAGACCGTCGTCGCCGGCACGGTAGCGGTCGATAACGCGGTCCGCGTGCGGGTGAACGCCGTCGGGTCGGAGACGACCCTGGCCGGGATCCAGCGGCTGGTCGCCGAGGCGCAGGCCTCCTCCTCGAGGGCGCAAGCTCTCGCGGACCGGGCCGCTGCCCTGCTGTTCTACTTCGCCCTCGGCGCCGGGATCCTGACCTTCATCGCGTGGATGCTCCTGGGCAGCCCGGATGACGCGGTGGTCCGGACGGTCACGGTGCTGGTCATCGCCTGCCCGCACGCGCTCGGCTTGGCGATCCCCCTGGTGATCGCGATCTCCACCGAGCGTGCCGCGAAGGCCGGGGTGCTGATCAAGAACCGCATCGCCCTGGAACGCATGCGCACCATCGACGTTGTCCTGTTCGATAAGACCGGGACCCTCACCGAGGGCCAGCACGCCGTCACCGCGACCACCACCATCACCGGCGTCGCAGAGGCCGAGCTCCTGGCCCTGGCGGGGGCCGCGGAGGCCGACAGCGAGCACCCGGTCGCCCGGGCCATCGTCACCGCCGCACGATCCAACCCGGATGCTGCAGACCTTGGTTACACGGGTACGGGTTTCGCGTCCATGACCGGGCGCGGTGTCCGCGCCACCGTCCACGGCCATGATGTCGCCGTGGGCGGACCGAACATGCTCAAGGAACTGGGACTCACTACCCCTGCAGACATTGATGGAACGGTGCAGGAATGGGTGGGCCGTGGCGCGTCCGTGCTGCACGTCATCCGCGACGGTGCCGTGATCGGTGCAGTCCGGCTCGAGGACAAGGTGCGGGAAGAATCCCGGGCCGCGGTGAAGGCCCTGCAGGCCCGTGGGGTGAAGGTCGCGATGATCACCGGGGACGCACGCCAGGTCGCTGATACCGTCGGCGCGGAACTGGGCATCGACGAAGTGTTCGCCGACGTCCTGCCGCAGGACAAGGACTCCAAGGTCACCGAACTGCAATCCCGCGGATTGAAGGTCGCGATGGTCGGCGACGGCGTGAACGACGCCCCAGCCCTCGCCCGGGCCGAGGTCGGCATCGCGATCGGCGCGGGAACGGACGTGGCGATGGAATCCGCCGGCGTCGTCCTCGCCGGGAACGACCCCAGGGCTGTGCTGGCGCTGATCGACCTGTCCAGGGCGAGTTACCGCAAGATGATTCAGAACCTGATCTGGGCCACCGGGTACAACGTGCTGGCCGTCCCCCTGGCCGCAGGCGTCCTGGCGTTCGCCGGCATCCTGCTCTCCCCCGCCGCCGGCGCGGTCCTCATGAGTGTCTCCACGATCGTCGTCGCTTTGAACGCGCAACTGCTTCGCCGGATCGACCTCGACCCGGAACGGATCAGCACCCACTGAAATCACCGCCGCCTGTGGGTGTTTTACCGGAGCACCGAACCTGCTCGACGATCTGTTCCTTGATCAGGTTCGGTGCTCGCAGCGGCACCTGGTTACGCTGGATGCCAAGACACGAGGGCAGAACCTACTGGCGACGAGTGGTCATCCCGACATCGCCGGAAACGTCGGGAAGCCGCATGAGGCGCAGCAACGACAGCAATGGCAACAAGGGAAGCGGAAGGACGGTGGAAGCAGTGAGAACGGGAATCAGCGCCGGAACGCGTCCTTTTGCACTGCTCCGCACACCCCCGACCTCCCTGTTTTCTGCTCTGCTCTCATTCGTCGGTCTGGCCGCTGTGCTCATCGGGATCCTCGCCATGCACGTATGGATGGGAGGACATGGGGCCACAACTCACCACAGCGGTGGCACCCCGACGTTGAACAACACGACGGTGAGCTCCACCGACATCCATCCTGCCTCCGCAACAGTGCCCTCAGCAGTGTCGTCCAGCCACACCCACGCTGATTCCGCGACGCAGTTGCTGCCCGCACTGACCCAGCTGGCCGGTGATCACAGCGATCAGGGAGTGCTTGCAGGGTGCGGTGAGGGCTGCGCGAACGAGATGGCATTGGGTATGTGTGTGCTGGCCATGGTCCTGGTCGGTATCGCCTGGCTCCTCACTCCGACCGGACGGGCCCTTACGTCCTCGCTGTTCCGGCGCGGACCACCCGTGGCGTACTGGGCATCCCGACCAGCTCCCACACCTTCACTGACTCAACTCTGCATCAGTCGCACGTAGAATCCGCGGCCTGCACTCCGGCATGACCGGTGGCAGGGCCAGCTCTCTCGTATGCCCGCGTGCCCTCGACGTCTCGACGTTGATTGACGGCGTAGCCGGCGCTGCCTTACCCCTTGGCCCTGTTCGGGCAGGGGTGAGCGACTGACAGCACACCACTTTTTCGAGCTTTGAAGGATCTGACCATCATGAAGCGTTACCTTTCCCTTGCCGCCCTGAGCCTCGCGATAGCCTTCGCCCTCTCCGCCTGCGGCACCGACTCCGGCACCACTAGTGTCACCAGCTCAGAGGCTGCTGCTCCTGCCTCGAGCGCCGCTGCTGAAACGTCCCCGTCCGCCGACGCGTCTGCAAGCACCAGTGCTGATGCCGTGTCTGAGGAGCACAACGACGCGGATGTCATGTTCGCGCAGATGATGATTCCCCACCACGAGCAGGCCGTGGAGATGAGCGACATGATGCTCGCCAAGGACGGCATCAGCCCCGAAATTACGGACCTCGCGACGAAGATCAAGGACGCCCAGGGCCCCGAGATCGAGACCATGACCGGTTGGCTGGAAGCCTGGGGTGAGCCCATGCAGCCCGAAGGCGGTATGGAAAGCCACTCCATGGGCGACATGGGATCTGACTCCGATTCCATGGAGGGGATGATGAGCGAGGAGCAGATGTCCGACCTCGAATCTGCCGAAGGCACTGAGGCGTCCCGCATGTTCCTGGAGTCGATGACAGCCCACCACGAGGGCGCGATCGGCATGGCTCAGACCGAGATCGACAACGGTGAGAACCCCGAAGCGATCGAGCTGGCCGAAACCATCGTCGCCACCCAGCAGTCCGAAATCGACGAGATGAACGAGCTGCTCGCGGGCCTCTGACCGCAGGCCAGCAACACCACGCAATCCACCCTTTGATCCGGTCCCTCAAGGACCGGGTCCGAGGGATGTGATTGCCCTCTGACAGGTGCCGGTGTGGGGGCCCCGTTCCCTCCACACCGGCACCGTTTCGACCACTCCCCCGATTCCTCGGTTCACCGGTCAGCTACTGCGACCGTTCCTGTATCGACTGTCTTTTCGACGCTTCCTGTAAGGACTGCCTGTTGTCTTCGTCTCTGTACCGCATCGCACGCCTTGGCTCGATCACCGCCCTCGCCGTGCTGCTCAGCGCCTGCACCACCCCCGCCTCGACCTCCCAGGACACACCAGCGGGTACACCAGCGGAGTCCGCGTCAGCGGCGGACTACCCGTCCGGGCATATCCACGGCATGAGCGTGGATCCCGGTACCAACCGCATCCTGCTAGCCACACACGACGGCCTCTTCGACGTCACCCAGTCCCCCGCCCAGCAGGTCGGCCCCACGATCGACCTCATGGGCTTCACCACCACCAGCGATGGAACCCTTTACGCCTCAGGACATCCAGGACCTGGCACTGACCTCCCCGACCCCGTCGGTCTGATCACGAGCACCGACGACGGCCGCACCTGGGAGCCCGTGTCCCGCCAAGGCGAAACAGACTTCCACGCCCTCGCTGCGACCAGTGACGGATTGATCGGCCATGAAGGCAGGATCATCACCAGCCCAGACGGTCATCACTGGACCGTCGCAGCAGACAATGTCCCCGCCTACAACCTGGCCGGAGCCAGCAGCGGGACCGTGCTCGCTACCACCGAAGAAGGCCTCTACCGGTCCGAGGACAGCGGAGCGACCTGGAAAACCGTGCCGGACACACCCCTGCTGATTTTTACGACCTTCGCCGGCGACACTGCCATCGGTGTCACCCCCGACGGGACAGTTCACGCCAGCTCAGATGCCGGCCTTACCTGGGAACAGCGCGGTGCTGTCGAAGGAGAACCGGCGGCCATCGCCGCAGCGCACACCAACGACGAAACACACCGCATCTGGGTCGCGACCGCCGAAGGAATCGAAGTCTCCAGTGACAACGGAGCGACCTTCCAGCCCCTTGGCTTCCAGCGATGAAGGCCTCAGCTGGGACGTCGGCAACCACTTCTGATCATCCAAACCGCTGCTCGCTCTAGATCAAAATCCTCGAGCTTCCTACCATGAGCGGCACGCGACACATACGGAGGTCTTATGGGTAGTGCAATTCACATACCGCGTCAGGATGCGCATGAGCGGATCCGCTAAAGGACACCATCTGAACCATCTGCCCCAGCAACGTGGGATGGGGCCGGTTCCGCGGTGGCGTAAAGGGCGTTGAGTTGGCGGTAGAGGATTCGGGCGATGTAGCGCTTGAGGGATCTGCGGATCTCGCGGTAGCTCCGCCCTTCTTGGGTGCGTTTGGCGACGTAGTCCCGAGTTCCGGGATCGTGGACCATCCGGGTCATGGTGATGGTATGCAAGGCACGGTTGAGGCGCCTATCCCCGCCCCGGTTGAGCCTGTGTCGGACAGTGTTACCGCTTGAAGCCGGCAAGGGATTCACTCCTGCCAGTGAGGCGAAGGCAGCTTCGCTGCGAACCCTTCCTGGATGCGACCAGGCTGTCAGGACGGTGGCGACAGTGACAGCACCGGCGCCCACCATCTCCAACAGCGGCGCCGCTGGGCTTTGCTGGATCAGTTCGGTCATGCGCCTCTGGTTTGCAGTCAGCTGAGTAGTCACTTCAAGAACGCGGCGCGCCAACCGGACTGCTTCCTCACGCGCGATCAGCAACTCGATTGGCTCGTCTCGTTCCCGCCATCTGGTGATTGTGGCGATCTGGGCGGCAACCAGCGGTTTACGAGCGTCGATTCCCAGGTCGTGTGCCCGGAGTAAGGCGATGAGTGCGTTGACGTTTACTGTTCGTTCGCGTGTCAACTGATCCCGAGCCGCGCTCAGGATCCTAAGCCCGGCACGGGTTCCTTCATCCCGGCGCGGGGCGCGGAGCTGGGACTCCTCCAAGCTGAGGACTGCGGTTCCGATGGCGGTGGCGTCCAGCGGATCGGATTTACCGATCCCCCGGCGCCCTCGGGCGTTCATCCTTGGAGCTTCGGCGACGTCGTAGCCGGCGTCGGCTACTGCCCTGGCCAGGCGTGCACCATAAGAGCCGATACCCTCAACGGCCCATAGACAGGACATATCCCCGCCTGTCCGTCGGCCTACCCAGGCAAGCGCGCGCGAAAGCCCTGCCGACGTGGTCGGGAACTGCTCGCACGCGACCCGTTGCTTAGTGCTGGCCTCAATGATGGCGTACGTGTGGGTGCGGGCGTGGCAGTCCACGCCGATGACGAATGGGCGGGTCTGCGCAACGATAGTCAATGCGGCCACCCTCCTTCCTTTCGAGCGGGCAAGACTGGTCGCATCGCGACCGGCACTGACCTGGGAGGAGTCACGTCGAGGCAATACTGTGATGAGCCACAGCCGCAGGGGCCGGGCAGGCTTCTAATCAAGCCACCGTCGTGGGACAGGTCAACGCCGGCCGCTCCACCCAGCGCGGACAAGTCGGGGGAAATGCACCCTGGCGGGGCAATTGTTTTTTCGAGTCACGCGCCAGGCAGAACGACCGGCATCAACACTGCCAGCTAGTCCCAGACCAGCCACCGTCAAGACTCACAGTTGTTTTTTGCCTGCCGGCGAGCTCGCTCGCTCGTCCCCGACGGAGCACTGTCAACCCGAAGGGCAGGGCCTGCTATGAAACCTCGAAGGAAATAAGCGACGCAGGAGCGCCGTAGAGGTTTATGGCCGGCCCCGTCGCGTCAGCGATTGACGGTGTGGAGCGGGGGCGCATAATCCGAAGGACAGCAGCAGAAAACATCAGGGTCGGGTGCGACGAAGGAGCGCCCGGGCCTTGTCAGGCCGGAGCGAAGCGCAGGACCGTTTCCCTGGTTGGAGCGCCAGCGGAGACCAGGGAAGCACTACAGGTGACACACCCGCGGCCGCCGGCCCCGCATCGTTTGTCCCTGGGCCGCAGCGGCAGCCAGGAACGTGCTCACCGTAGGGTGAGCTGCATGCGTGACCTCGCCAATCTCTTCGTACAGCTCGCCCTCATCGTCGGCATCCTGTTGATCGCCATGCTGGTCTTCGATCTGAACCTGGGAGGGGTGCTGGCTGGTTGCGGTGCGGGGCTGGGCATCGCCGTCACTCAGTACGTGAGGGCCCGGAAGGCTAAGCGGGCGACCGTTCACGGTGGCGGCCGCCGGCTACTGGAGGGTTAAAAGGTGGAAGCGGGAGGCTGCACCACCAGCTCCCGCTTCCGTACTGCTTTTCTTGCATTCCCCTGCATCGAGGAAATCTATGGGGCCCGATTCTTCTCTTCCTCGAGAGTCCGTCGGCCTGGCCGGAGGGCTCCCGGTGCTACCGGTTCCCACTTCCTGCCGTTGTTGTGCTTGCGCTGCAGGCGCTTCACCTCACGCATCACAGCTGCTTCGATCAAGTCTGTCACAGACCGGTACCCCTCTGCCTGTCCTGCGGCGAGGAACGCAGCTCGCACCTGGTCGGCGTCGTCCTGCGCGAAGTACGGGGTGAAAGACGCCGGTTTGCTCTTGCTCACCTACTGCTCCTCGTCATCGAAGGCTCCCGCCGGCGGTGGCTTGGTGTCACCGCGCAGCTGTTCGAGGTCAGCCCTGCTGTAAGTCTGAATAAGGTCTTTCCACTCTGCTGGCGGCTGGAACTTGTGCAGCGGGCAAAGGGTGATCTGCTCATCCGCGACATGGGCCCAGAGCTTGGGTGTTCCGTTCCCGGTAGTGGTCAGTGGGGATGTCCGATCGCACTCGGCGCATTCCGCGACGCGTCCGCTCGTTGGCGAGTCCATGAGCATCCTTCCAGTGTGTCAGCGCACCGCCTAGGTTTCGTGCCGTCCGCCTGCGTGCTGGAGTGCCGCGCAGCGGCTTTAGATGATGTTGCCGTTAGGCCAGTCGTAGAGCCGGGCGAGGCGGACGATGGACGTCGGTATACCGTCTTCGGTGAACTCGAACCCTGAGTGTTCGTGGCTTCCGCCGGCATGGGCGATCGCGGCGAGCACGAGGGCCAGCACGTCACGGTCCAGGCCCGGGATGACGTCGCCGAGGTCGACCAGCGCTCCCCCGTCGCCGAGGGAAGCGACCAGCAGCATGAACCGGCGTTCGCCACCGGAAAGCCCTCCAAGGTTCTCCTCGATCGCCTCGAAATCGACATAGGGCCAGCGGCTGCCCATCCCGATCCAGGGCTGCCCCGGCTTGGCGAATCGGCCATCATGAGCCCGGATCAGCAATTCCGTTGCTGCCTCGATCGTGTAGGTGCCTTTCGCCCACGACCTCAGCCCGCAGTGATGCTCGTTCGTGAGCGCTTGCGTCTCGGGGGTGCTGGTCATGGGTTTCTCTCTCCTACTAGGCGCCCTACAGGGCAGGTCACTGTGATTAGCGTGATGCGTTGGTGGCCAGCGTAGGGCCGGCCACCGACGATTGTCCCGCAATGCTGTGCAAAGCTGCGGGCTAGAACGGCGGCTCGCTCTCCGGCCCGTTGCCCCACCCACCGGCGCCGCCGGCAGGAGCCGCTGCGGGGGCTCCCCATGGATCTTCCGCGGGTTGCTGCTGCCATGTGTTGCCGGGCTGCGCTCCTCCCTGGAACCCTCCCCCGCCCTGGGCGTTACCTCCACCGGCGCCGCCGGATCCGCTGCGCTGGACGCGGGTGACTTTCGCCGAGGCGTAGCGCAGGCTCGGCCCGACCTCGTCGACCTCGAGTTCCATGACGGTGCGCTTCTCGCCTTCCTTGGTGTCGTAGCTGCGGGACTTCAACCGGCCATGGGCGATGACACGGGTTCCCTTGGTCAGAGTCTCGGCGACATTCTCTGCCGATTCGCGCCAGACGTTGCAGCGCAGGAACAGGGTTTCCCCGTCCTTCCAGTCGTTGGACTGCCGGTCGAAGGTGCGCGGGGTGGACGCGATGGTGAAGTTCGCGACCGCTGACCCGCTGGGGGTGAAGCGGAGTTCGGGATCCGCGGTGAGGTTCCCGATGACGGTGATGATCGTTTCTCCTGCCATGATGCTCAACTGCCTTTCGTATGGGGTGCTGGTGTTGTCATTGAATGAGTGAATGAGTATTTGAGTAGATGAGTGAGGGCGTCTGGCGCAGCTGGGCTACTTGCCGTCGAGGGCGATGACCTGGTTGATCTTGGTGGGGTTCAGGCCGGACCAGTGGTCCTCGCTGCCGTCCTTTTCGTAGACCACGACGGGTGCCTGGCTGTAGCCGAGCTCGTCGGTGATGTAGGCCAGGGCCTGGTCGTTGGTGGTGATGTCCACGGTGTTGAACTGGACGCCGGCGGCGTCGAACAGTTCCTTCGTCTTCTTACATCCGAAGCACCCGGTGGGCTTCTCGAAGATGGTGATGGTCATGGCGCTCAGTCCTTGGTTACGTGTGGGTTTTAGTGAGAGTCGACTGCTGTGCTGCTGGTACTAATTCTACCGTTTATTCATCTGAAAAACAGCAGTTTTACAGCATAAATCGAGCTAACTTTGGTCCTGGTTTTCGTCCGCTGGGCCGATGGTTTCCAGCTGGGACCAGCTCTCGTGCGGTTCTCCGGCTGCTTCGTGGAAGTGCCGGTGGTCGCGCAGCTCGGGGTGGGCTTCGATGTAGCGGCGGACGTCGTCGGCGCATATGTCGGCCTTGTCGTAGACGGGCTGGATCCAGTCGTTCTCTTTGGGATTCTCCTGCAGCCAGGCGAGCATTGCGTCTTCGTCGACGGCAATTCGGACGTAGTCGGCCTGGGTGATAGTCCGGTTCATGGAGAACAGCATTTCGGGCATCAGTGCGTGCCTGCTTTCGGGCTAGTGGGATGAGGCCGGTGAGGTCGAGGGCCGGGGCCGCACCCGGCCCGCTGGGGCGGGGTGCGGCCTTCGTCAGCGAGTCCTAGCAGCGGTGGATGCATCCGTAGGGCTTGGTGAACTCGTCGTCCAGCTCCTCGGCCGTGGCGGGCAGGTGGGCCGGCCCGTCTGCCTGTCCGTGCTTCCAGTACCAGAAGACCTCTGCGGTGATCGCCTTGTGGCAGGCGTCCTCGGCGCGGTACCAGTGCGTGTAGGTGTCGCCCTCGATGTAGGTCCCGTACCCGTACAGGGTGCCGGTCTCGTCTCGGTGGGTGGCGGTGGCGAAGAAGACGTAGGGCCAGGACCCGGCGTCCCATCCATCGGTACCCCACGCGCCCATGACCTTCCACGGGCTGCCGGTGAGGGTATCGAGCCAGTCGTACCCGTCCCCGGTGCGATCGTCCACCGGCAGGACCGGGGCGGTGATGATTTCCTCGGTGTCCTTCGTGGTGGTGCTGACCAGAACTGCGGTATCAGTGTTCATAGAGTTCACGGTGTTGCTCCTTATCGATGCAGGTGGTGGGGTCGGAGGCCTTGGTGACCAGCAGTGGCCCCTCTCCCCCGTTGTGTTTTGCCTGCTGGCGAGCTCGCTCGCTCGTCCCCGACGGAGCAGTGCTCAACGCCGCAGGTGCGAGGGTGCGCCGATCCTGGGAGGAAATAAGCGACGCAGGAGCGCCGGACAGGATCGGTGTGCCCGATGCCGGCGGAGCCGGTTGACGCTGTGGAGCGGGGGCGCACAATCCGAAGGACAGCAGCAAAAAACGTCGTGGACAGATCAGGGTCGGGTGCGACGAAGGAGTGCCCGAGCCCAATCAGGCCGGAGCGAAGCGAAGGACCGTTACCCTGCTCGGAGCCCTGGCGGAGAGCAGGGAAGCACTACAGGTGAAACAACCCGCGGCCGCCGGCCAAGAACCCCCGCAACGACGAAGGGCCGACACCTATCGGTTCCGGCCCTTTAGTCGAACACTCAAATACTCAAATACTCATCGGCCCCGTCCACGCGCGGTGACCGTGAGCGGGGCGGTAGTGGGGATTGCCGCGGCGAATGGCAAATTCCTTCGTGTTTCGCGTCCCTCAGATGGTGCCGTGCCGCTGGCTTCATATTCCGTGCTCGTGTCACAGAGGAAGCTCGACGGGGCCTATGCGGCGTCTTGTTGGGCAGGGTAATCAGGACGAACTGCGTGTCTCGGAACTGGTAGGCGGTGAGATCGATGTCGCTACGTCTTCGATCAGGGTCGTGAGGGTAGTTTCTTCGGCCAAGCCGAGGATGCGCGCCGATACCCTGCCTTGCCGGTCCAGGATCAAGGTTGTGGGTACGGCTTGGGGAGGGACGTACTGGGTGAGATTCAGCAAAATGCCTCCGTCCCGGTCATCGAAGCTCGGGTACGTGACTTCGAAGTTCCGTTCGAATGCCTCGGCTGTAGCTTTCTCATCGCGTACGTTGACGCCGTAGAAGCGCACTCCTTGGTCTTTGAATTGCTCGTGGACAGTGTTCAGTGTGGGGGCTTCGGTGCGGCAGGGTGCGCAGGCTGCGTACCAGAAGTTCAAAACCACGACCTCACCTGCCCAGTCGTCTTGACTGATGAGTGTTCCATCGAAGAGCGTGCCCTCCAGACTGACCGGGTCGCCTCGGTTCTCGGGTGAGTATTCGGCAACGGACCCGTCGCCGGCGATGTAGTTCTTGTTGTCTCCTGCTTCGGCTTGTTGAGCCAGGGAATCTGTTGCGGTGCAGCCGGTGAGGGCGAGCGACGCGGCGACGAGCAATACGCCGAACCGATGACTCATTCGGGAGGGAGTCGGGTTGGGTCGGGGTGTGTCATACATGGGAAGCTCCTTCGCGCTCATCCGTGATCGCAAATCCGCCCGACCCGGTGTCCTGTGGCTGTGGCTGTGTTGCGGTGGCTGAGGATGGCCGGTGAGAAGTGATCATGGACAAAGGTCGTTCGGCAGAGATCAGTCGATGAAGACGTGGATGAACCGGAAGAACACGGACGCGGCGACGGCGAGGTAGGTGATGACGATGATGGGTCCTACCCAGTCAGCGACCCACCGGGTCACAGGGGTGGGTGCGGGGATGACTCCGTGAACCATGTTGCGGACGGTGGTGAGGATGACCAGAGGGATCATCGCTGCCCAGACGATCATGCAGTAGAGGCAGAGGATGTAGATGTCGAACAGGGCCTGGCTCCAGAGCCAGGTCGCGAAGACAGCGCCGAGTGTGACGCCTATCTGGAGGCCGGCCCAGTACCAGTGGGCGAACCGGGCGCCGGCGAGCAGAGCCATGCCGGTGGTGATGATGATCGTGAAGCCGACGAGCCCGATGAAGGGGTTGGGGAAGCCGAAGAGCTCGGATTGCCAGGTTTCCATGACCTGACCGCAGGACACCCATGGGTTGATGTCGCAGCTGGTGACGTGGTCCGGGTTCCGGTAGAGCTCGAGCTTCTCGAGGATGAGGATTCCGGCTGCAACCCAACCGATGATCCCTGTGATGAGCAGGGTCAGGCCGAACGGCCGGGCAGTTGTGAACCTTGGGATGGTGAGCGAGCTACCACCGCGGTCAGGGGTTGCGCCACGGGCGTTGCTGTCCATGTCGTTGCCCATGTCGCCGGAACCGGTGA